>JAKDMR010000393.1 GCA_030452275.1 Candidatus Nitrosocosmicus sp.
ATGATTGAAATAGAGCATCCTCAAGCTATAGATTTTTCGTTAAGTTAACAGCGCCGAGAGAGGACAGATCACCCCTTATATAGAATGTTGCTTTAGAATTTTCAAACATGGTCCAGATCAGTTTAGACAACATCAAGTTGTCTAGAACGTGCCCAGTATTTATAGGAGAAACGGATCGGACATTCGAAGAATTAGGCAACTATTTAGATAAGAGAACTGCGAAAGTCCCATTCGATGATAATTTCATTACTCAAAGGAAAAATATCGGTCAAAGTAGTATTGAAAAAATCGCAGTGGGAAATGATAATGAAATTAATTAAGGATGAAGAGAGAATTCAAAATATTTTGGTTATGCAGGCCGTTATCTTTCAACCTATCTTGTTAATGTGTTTGAAAGGCTCTCCAGTCCAGAGTATTTATTGCAATATCCAAAGATTTTTACCTATTTCAGATGAACTAATAAAAAATATCTGGTTTACCTCATTGAATATGGACTGATATCTTATAACGGTAATAATCACTCATATTTTTCAAGTGATGCGGGAGTAAATTTATTGTTCAAGATCGAGCGTAAAAAATTGACGAAGATTACAACCAGTGAGATTCTTTTGTATTTGGAGTGATCCAACCCAAAGCTAGCTGATAATCAAAAAATCTATTTTGGTAACAAAATTGTGGAATCAAATGAATATCAAACAGCATTTGAATTGAATTATTTGACCATTTCAAAAACTCTAAAAACGGTGGTCGGGTTATAAGTTTTTGGCAATTAGGAGTGCGTATTTAAGGTCTGTCAGATATCAAAATTTATGATTTTACCTGTGATTAGCTACGAACGGAGAAATCGCAATCGAACTTAAGTACTAAACTAATGGAATACCGAATGTATAGTGAACTAGTGATTTCACAAGAATATCTGACAGAGGTAAAATTATAGGCAAACTATATGATAAATCCAGACGAAACTGAAAGCAAAAACAATGAACGAATAAAGCATTTGCTCTCATAGTTAAGGGGGCTGGAGAAAAAAACAAGCAGCTTAAAGATAATGAAGAGCCTCAAAGTGATTTATTAGGCATTACAGCCCATGAATTAAGGACACCCTTACAAACCATCTCAGGATATGTTGAAATGAAAGTGGAGGATGCTCGATATAGAGAATTTGATCATCGGAATGTGAAATACTTGTCCGTGATACAGAAGAATACTAAGAGACTCCAGTCAATGATTGAAAAGATAATGGATGTAGCTAAAATCGAAAAAAATAGCTTCGTTCCTAACAGGGTATCCATAGAAATTAATTAAGAAGAAATAATGTTGAGGAATATAGATATGCAGTGGTGAATACGGCCAACAAGAACTATGGAAATTCAAAGGAAAATACAGTGGATAAATAAACTTCCCTTTCTAATAACGTTTTTCAATCAGGGACCATTAAGTTTAGTCCTTATCAAGAATCTTTAATGGTTAATATTGATATGTTAAAAAAATATCATGTAATTACCAATTTACTAAATAATTCTTTAAAATCTCTTACAAGAAAATATGATCAGTTATTATCAAATCATGTTAAACAAATGGAAAGTATCATATTTGTGTCTGTGATCGCGTCTAACTCAAAAGTGATACCTTACTAGCTGGATAACAGAAACGGCATAACTGAGGATTTTTCTAATACAGTAATAATTGTTAATGCGTCTAGTACCGATGGCAATTTTCATCCAAATATAGTCCCAGAAATCGAACAGAGATCTAGAAAAGTGCGATATGTCATAATCAACGGAGAGGATTCTGGTCAAGGAATCGATAAGGGAATCATGCTGACCTTATTCACAAAATACGGTGGCTTATCGACCGAGGAAATGGCTTTTGGGCGGTATTTAGCGAAAAAAATTATAGAAGCTCAGCATAGTATGTTATGGGCACAGAATAAGGCAGGCAACTATGGTGAGAACGGTAATTATGGGGTCACTTTTTCGTTCAGGTAGCCGGTAAATTAGATCATCATATGATAATTAATTTTTGAATTTCATCATATAATAGAGCAGGGTTACTTAAAATTCTCAGTTTTGTATGGTAATAATATTATATTGGATAGGAATCAGTTGTTCTTTATTTCCGAACGTGTTTTAGCTCTAACTAGAAAAGAAAAAGTGCTTTGTATCCTAATTCAATTTTCTCTCCATCATCTGACATTTTTGGTTAAAGATTTTGTTGACGATTGACTGATTTCGTGATAGGGTGTAACAAAAAGAGCCTATCAGAAACGATTTTCATAATTAGGATACAAAGCAGAAAAAGCTATGAATTGTTTTTATTTGTATGGAAGCCATGCACTGACTAATTTGATCCCTCAACAATTAGAGGAAATCTTATTCCATAACATATTTAGCTCAACTCTCGTGCCTAGAAATAATTTCCTGGTTAGATAGATTTTGAAAACAGTTAAATATTCACCTACTCGATTATTTGATATGTCGGGATCTGCGTCTATATTAGTGGTTGAGGACGAAAAGGAACTGGCTTCATTATCCAAGGCCTTTCTAGAAAGGATGGGTTATGATGCAGTAGCCTTCACAGATCCCGTAATGGCTCTTGAGTTCTTTAAGCAAGGTACTAAGAAGTTCTCCCTGATACTAACTGATCTAAGGATGCCAGAGATGTCAGGAATAGAGCTTGCTGCCGAAATCAGAAAATTTAATGATAGGATCAAAATTATCTTGATAACAGCATTTATGGTTGAGGATCTAATGCTGAGTGAGATATATAAGCTTGCCAAGATAGACCAAATAGTTCAAAAGCCAGTTAAAATTGCAGCATTAAGAGAAATCATTGATACGGTATTACAGCAATAATAGTAATTCTATACTGTTAATACTATGCTATT
>JAKDMR010000394.1 GCA_030452275.1 Candidatus Nitrosocosmicus sp.
AATGAGCAGCATAGGTATGACACTCACTGCTATGAAAATGACTCGCCAATTCAATCTATATCAATTAATTCAAAAGAAGGAATATAATAATCATACAAGTATAACAATAAAATTAGAATAGCAATTAAAAATTTTTGAAATGCATGCTATATTCGTGACTGGTACGGCCGGTTCGGGGAAAACACTATTGACTTCGAGATTGTTGGAATGGTACCACAACAATGATCTCTCACCAATTTCAATTAATTTAGACCCAGGAGTATCCAGTTTACCGTATGATCCAGATATAGACGTGAGAGAGTTTATTGATTTTTATTCGATAATGGATGATTACAAGTTAGGACCAAATGGGTCACTGATATTAGCTAATGACTTGATATCAACAAAAATAGATGAAATCCAAACTCAGGTTCAGGAACTAAATCCCGATTATGTAATAATCGATACTCCCGGACAAATAGAACTGTTTGCTTTCAGGTCTAGTGGTCCTTATTTTGTTTCAAATTTTTATTCAGATTCTAAAGTAACACTATTTACCATAGATGGGACATTAGCAATATCTCCAATTAGTTTTGTTTCTTTAATGTTCTTATCACAATCAGTCAGATTACGTCTAAACATTCCACAGATCAATGTCCTAACGAAACGAGATAAAATAATTGAAAAGTTGGCAGAAATTTTGAATTGGTCCAACTCCATTGCCTCACTTCAAGACTCCCTAAATCTAGAAAAAGATTCAGAGCAATCTTTATTGGGTAAGGATATTATAAAAACACTTTATAAAAGTGGAAATATGTTGAGCCCCATTGCAGTATCTAACTTAACCATGAATGGAATGATAAATTTAACTGCAGCGTTATCAAGGATATTAACACAAGGTGAAGAGGAGCAGAAACACGAATGAAAAAAGAAAGGCACGAAAATGTATCTAAATATCTAGAATGCACTGCTACTGCGTCTGCGTCAACAGCAAATTTGGGCCCAGGATATGACGTATTTGGGTTGGGGCTGGATGTATTACAGGATATAGTATCCATCAAAATAGAGAGAAAAACTATAGCAAACAAAAACAATGTAAAAATAATAATTAAGGGCGAGATGGGCAAGAGTATTCCAAATGATCTTGACTCCAATTCTGCAGGCAAAGTAGCAAAAAAAATTATCTCAGATTATGATTTACATAATTACAACTATTTAATAGAAATCAGAAAAAATATTCCACCAGGTTATGGGATGGGAAGTAGTGCTGCATCAGCAGTAGCAACTGCAGTTTCACTAAATGCATTATTTGGACTGAATATTGAAGACACCAAATTACTAGATTATTCTGCCGAAGGCGAACTCGCAAGTGCGGGTGTAAAGCACTTCGATAATGTCGCAGGCTCATTTTTTGGAAATTTTGTAATCGTTAAGACTTATCCAAAATTAGAATTTATCAGGATAGAACCGCCAAATAATCTATCTATGGTTATATGCGTACCACTTATTCAAGTTCCTAAAATGAAGACAGAGTTTTCAAGAAAAATTATTCCTCAGCAAGTACCATTGGAAAAAATGGTTCACAATGTAGCTAATGCATGTTCCGTAGTTGCAGGCTTTTATTGCAAGGATGTAGAAATGATTTGTGGTGGCATAAATGATTGTATCATAGAACCTGCCAGAAAGAAATTGATCCCAGGATATGAAAAAATAAAGAAAAGATCCTTAGAAGAGGGAGCTATGGCCTTTACCATTAGTGGAGCTGGTCCTTCTACGGTAGCTTTCTTAGATTCAAGTAAGAAGGGACTGCGCATATCAGAAGTCATGAAAGAGGAATATGATAAAATAAATATCAAATGTAAAACATTTATATCTAAATCTGGCAGCGGATCAAAAATAATTTCGTTGAAATGAAAATCCGTGCTTTGACGGAAAATAGATCATTTTTTTGTATTTTTACTGAGAAATGCCGCCATCATTTTCTGTCTATCTTCGTGGGCAAAACACAAAGCCCAGCCATAAATTTCCAGCCGCAATCCCGTATCAATATCTGCATCCATACCTTTATTAATTAGCATTTTACTGATTTTTACAGCATTAAAACTATTTTTAGTAATCTCCCTAGCAAAAGTTATACAATGTTCCAAAAGTTTTTTATTTAGTAGCTTGGAGAGTGCGATACTTTTCTCCTTTTCATTATTTTGATCAACAGATGGATCTAAACTGGACTTTTCTTCATCTGATAAAGAAATGATTTGGTTAACTAATCCAATAGTGGCAGCTTCATGAGCGGTAATCATTTTTCCGGTAAAAATCATTTCTTTAGCTTTTGCTGGTCCTACCACTCTAAGTAGTCGCTGAGTACCACCCCATCCAGGAGGAATACCTATAGTTACTTCTGGTTGACCAATCTTTGCATTTTCGGATGCGATCCTTATGTCGCAAACTAAAGATAGTTCACATCCACCGCCAAGTGCAAAACCATTTATTGCGGCAATCACAGGTTTCTCCATCTTTTCCATTTTATTTAGCATGGATTGTGCAGATGAAGCATACTTTTCAGCAGTTACGGCGTCAATATTTACCATGTAAGAAATGTCAGCACCCGCACAGAAGGAGCGCTCTCCTGTCCCGGTAATTATTAGTACCTTGATTCCCTCATCTGCAGAAATTATGTCAATTGCTCTGGCCAGTTCGAATATTACATCAAGATTCATCGCATTCAAAGCTTCGGGTCTATTTATCCTCAATATTGCAATTTCATTAAGTAAATCTATTTGAACATATTTCATCGAAGACATAAACAAACTTCAATGGTTCTTTAAAATAAATCTTATCAAATTTCATTAGACCTCTTGCGTAATTAGCGGTGTCTAGTCACATTTTCTAGCCATCATCAT
>JAKDMR010000038.1 GCA_030452275.1 Candidatus Nitrosocosmicus sp.
TTACAGAGGATGAATGTAGTGAATGTTGACGAAGGCTTGGAGACTTAACTTATCAGGAGAGGATTAAACATTAAATAATTATCCAAGGAGAGCCAGTATATGTAAAATGAAAAATAACATGGAGAAAGTGCACCGGTCTCAAATTTCGATGTTACTATGGAAGGAAATCTTATTCAACTTCACGCAATAGCCAGAGACTGGATAGAGTAAGAAACTTTCATTTGTAATTGAATGATTACAATGTTATTTCATTGCCGTATTAATTAAAACAGTTGCTTAAAAAACCCAGAAATTACCATGTCAAATAATGCAGTTATTCCAACCTCTAATTGAGTGCCTGCTCCCATTGGAACTATTCCAAGAAAAATGTAGAATTTCAATCATTTGATAGTATGCCTCGCTTAGAAAACCTCTTGATAACTTTAGGAAATACTAGTGTTGACTCGGGTTCCCATGACAATATTGGTTTGGACATTCGTAGAGAAATCGCCAATTCAATAATCGAGCCTTCGCGTATAAGATGTAAATGAGCTCTTCTCGAAAGTATTTATGATAAATCAGTAATTTTCTCGATGGATCAATATAAAAACAATATCAATAATGGGAATACAATATTGGTAAAAAAAGTATGTCATCTCAAGCGAATTATATACCGTTTAGCATATGTAATCTAAGCACTTATACGTGCCAAATAAAACTTTAACAAGAAAAACATCATCATTCTGGCTTGTTATATATTACTGATTGAATGTTTGTTTAGAAAATATATGCTAAATGGTATAGCTCAGGAGGTTGATTGCTAGCCATTTTAGAAATTAGCTTTTCATCTAAATGTGATATATGTTCGATTGAGAATTTAATCGAAATTATCTAGATACATTAACGGGGAACCTAACTGTGCTCAGAGAAATCCTTCTTGCAATAGTTAGTTATCGCTGCTATTCCTGATTTTGGCTTATAATTACTACAGATTCCCGCAGGATCCTAAGGATAACACCGTTAGGATAAAAACAAGCATTAATAAGTTCAGAGTAAATTACTTATGTAGGCTAGGAATTATTATTGAATGAAAGAGACTTTCAGGTAAATCCGTTTGTTGAAAGGTTTAATGAATATATTAATAAAATTAATGAATCCTTATCGAGAGAGATAGAGTCTTATTCTTGGTCAGAATTTTATCTTCCACTCAAGTATGCTTGTCAGGGTGGTAAACGAATTAGACCTTTGATATTAAATCTAGCAGCCGAAACTATTACCAATGATAATATTAGCTCCCTAAACTCAAAGTCAAGGGAAAACATATTTGCTGTTTCTTCAGCAATCGAATTACTACATACAGAATCAGTTATACACGATGATATTATTGACTCAGACAACATCAGGAGGGGCTTGCCTTCTTTCCATGTAAAATATGGCTATAATGCAAGTATACTCACAGCGGATTTCATTTTAGGCATCATACTAAACATAAGTGCCAAAACTAATAACAATCGCGTTACCCAAGAACTATCTACAGCATCAATTAAAATGAGCGAAGGTGAAATGCTTGAGTTACGACTAGTTAAGAATCACAAGATATCTCAAGAGGAATATATCTCTGTCATTGAAAACAAAACGGCATCATTGTTTGAAGCTTCGGCTAAAATCGGTGCAATATTGGCAAATGGTAATGAAGATCAAGTGAAGGCTCTCGCAAATTTTGGGCGACTTTTGGGTATCGCTTATCAGATTCATGATGATTTAATTGATTATAACAATGAAGAAAGGTTATTCAATATACTTGTCAAGCAAAATGACGAGGATAACATTTTTATCGAAATAATGGAGAACACATATCTTAATTATTCACATCTTGCTAAAAAAGAGCTTGATGACATAGAAAGCAATCATCATTCCAAAAAAATACTTAAGGATTTGACCAATCTTGGCTCATTTTCTTAAGAAGACTACTACTACCACTTTAGATCAAGTACCTTAATCAACTAGTTATTGAGAACTATACAAAGCAACTAGCGATGGTTAGGGTTTGAGGATATATCAAGAAACTAAAGTTATGCAGTTTAATGCTAATTTATGGTTATGTTAGTAATTTAACATGAGTAAATTCTCTTGACCTCGCAAATATTTTCCGCTAGTTCAACAGGCAAATAAGAATTCTCGGTACTGGTTCATAAGTAAGGTGTATATAGACATCACAAGTACCGAACAGGTTTTGATGCTGGCACGTAGGTAAAAATCGACCAATTTGAAAATCTATATCTATTTCAAAACTTTTCTTGCAAAACCTAAGTACGTAGTATGTCCTATCATTCTCATCGAAGGGCGGGTTTTCCCTTCCCGGGCCTCTATTTTTCGGATAAAGGTCTCTACACAATCCGAATCGATAAAACCACCGTGAAAAAAATGAGTTGCCAAGTTTTCCAATTGATTCATTGTAGGGCATATACAAACTACTGATGCACCACTCTTCATGGATGGATAAATAATATCCAAATAATTCCAAGGATCACCAAGATCGATCACCACCAGATCTACGTCATGGATTTCATTTATTTTTGCAGGTTCGTATACTGCCTGAGTTACATAGGCAGCCATACCAGATTTTTCCAGATTTTTCTTTGCTATGGACATGAAATCCTCGTTAACATCAAACGTATAAACATGACCCACAGGCATGACAATACTTGCAAGAAATGTAGACAGAGCAGCACTTCCAGTTCCAATTTCTAATACTTTAGAACCATTTCTCAGCCCTGTCCTTGCAGCAATATATCCATAGTCCTTCGGGTATACAATTTGTGTAGTTCTCTGGGATTTCATTACAAAATCATATGTATTAGGAGGCAAAAGGAAAATTTTCTTATCTTTATTCGTCATGATGTGTGAACCATATTCTAGGCCAATCGTGGAACCCGCATCAACAATCCCAAGATGAGTATGTAATTTCTTTTCATTTTCAATTCGGATGAGCCATTTCTTATCACTGTTAAAAAAAAATAAGACAAAAGAGCCTTCTGATATTATCAAGGATTTCTTTTATCTATGTAGGGCTAAATATATATTATTTTAAGGCTGCACCAAAGGTTAATCTAATCATCTCCTGCAAATAAAACTGATGAAAAGTGTGTTAGCTATGGACAAATCGAATTACTCGTTAGGAAGTATATTCTGTCTGATCCTTTCGGTCGTAGTCATGTGCAATCTATCAGTTGTTCTGACAACTGCTGAATCAGTGTTTGGTCTAAAATTGGTACAATCACACTTGACTCTAGATCAAAATAAATTCCATCATATAATTGGAATAGCCCAAAATGATATGAATATAACTTTGGATGACATTTTTGTGCAGGCGATTATTTTGGGCGATAATAATACCACATTAGGTAATTATAGCAATCAAGTTGCGGTGCATCCCCTAAACCCATCGGAAGAAACTCCGTTTGATGTTCTTATCTATGATATGAATTATAACAATCTAATCAAGAATTACTCGGTAGACTTTACCTACAACGAGACAAAAACCAACGAACGGAATCTTGAAATACATTCTACGAGTTCCAAGCTAGATGCAACTGGATTTTACTTTATAAGTGGTAGAATTACCAATAATATGAATGCCATTTCAAATAGCACAACCATAATTGCGGCCCTAAATGACAAAAATAATAACCTAATTGGTATATGGAAAGCCCAGTCAGAGCCATACAATATACCCCCATTTTCGACAGCTTCATTCACTATTCCCGTAACAGATCGCTCAACAGGGTTTAATATCAACAATTATACACTGTATGCAAACAATTCCTGAAATTCTTTACTAAAACGTGACGTAAAATGTATTGTGGTAACAGTAAAACAGTAGGCTATTCTGTTCAAGGATTTTTTAAAGAGAGGACATATTTCTCTATTTCATTAAATCGTAGTATTGCATTCTCACTTTGCATTACAGGAGCAAAAGTCTCATCATTTTTGATTTTTTGCAAAACTTGAATTACTTCATCTATTGTAACTCCATGTTTAAGGTCGTAATCCACCTGTTTACAACAATTTGCTATAGTTCCGTACCTTTTGTGCTGGCGTTTTTCCCATATACTAGCTGTTTCTGATAGTCCTGTAATAAATTTTTTAATAGTTTTTTCAACATGCTCCAAATGCCATTGCTTCATGGGAAAACTATTTTGGGTCAAAAAAATATCATTATATAATACATCATACATACATATAAGTGAAACTTGCATTTTTTAGGTTTTGGATATTAGCCGATTAAGACTCCTATGATAGAAGATATAGATACTAATAAAAGCAGGTGTGTTCCAATATACCCACACCCCATATTATTCATAAAGACATCAGGGTTCAAGAATTTTCTAACCATTTCCGATGTGCATGTCGGTTTGGAAGACAAAATAAGAAGAAATGGCATATTGATTGACACTAAAAAAAATATAGATGAATCAATAATGCTTCTAACCAACATTCATTTGGAAACTGGGGTCAAGGAATTGATCATCCTTGGTGATTTGAAATCATCTATAAGAATTATAACGAGAACGGAATGGGATAACGTTCCTTATTTTTTGGAATCATTAAGGAAATTATTCAACATTTATGTTATTCCAGGTAATCATGACGGCAATATTAAACAATTATTACCAGAAAATATCAATCTAATGCGCTCACAGGGAATGGAAATCAATAACATACTCTTTACACATGGTCACACCCTCCCTCGAATTGGAATGAATGTGGAAAAAATTATAGTGGGACATTTGCACCCAATATTTCAAAAAGAAGGAAGTATACTTCATGGTAACAAAATCTGGGTAAAAATCAATCTAACCAAGAAGGATTATTCGGGGAACAACCGCAAACAAAATGCGAGAAATATAGAATTAATTATTATGCCTCATTTCAATAACATTCTAGACTACTACAGTAAGATAAATAAGAACACTTCAAGTGTACGTGGAAAATCACGGTTACCATTGCTATATAATATGATAAATAAGCTAAACTGGTCCATAGACAAAGCGTTTTTGATTACCATGGATGGATCGATCGTGGGCTCTGAAGAAGAATTAAGAGGATTGCTTTATTAGATAACCATAAGGGGAAGTCTTTCAGTAGCTATCCATTGGTCTAACCGTCGGCTCATTATGCTTACTCCACTCCAGAGTCTTCACGAATGAAATTGTACTTTCCACCGTCGTAAGAACCGGAATTCCCATTTCCACTGCTTTGCGTCTTATTTGATATTCATCATTAAGCATTCCAACATATTTTTCTATAGTGGATGTCGAGGGTATGTTTATTATGAAATTGATTTTCCTTTCAGTAAGTAGGGACAGTATGTTTGGATGTCTTTCGGGTTCACTAATTTTGTGTACTAATTCCACATTCTCAATTCCAGAATTCTTAAAGTATTCGGCAGTATGTTCAGTTGCTAATATCTCGAAACCTAAAGCAGATATAAGGGAGACAATTGGAAGTAGTTTTTCTTTATTTCTTGTTCCTCCTATTGTAATTAATGCTGCTCCTGCAGTGGGTAAAGAGTAACCTGCAGCCAAATATGATTTTGAAAGAGCATCATAGAATGAGTTCCCAAAGCAAGCAACCTCACCCGTTGATTGCATTTCAACCCCCAAGACAATATCAGCTCCTTCTAACTGCATAAAAGAAAATTGTGGAACCTTGATTCCAAAGCCCGATTTCTTGAGCCAATGTTCATTATCTATTGTTGGAAAATCATTACCTAGAATAGATCTTGCTGCCAATTCAATTAGATTCAAGTCGTAGAACTTTGATACAAAAGGCATTGAACGGGACGCCCTAACATTCGCTTCAATCACATAAACTTCATTATCCTTTACCAAATACTGGATGTTCAGCGGGCCCTTTACATTCAATGCTTTACCTATCTTCACTGTGTATTCAATAATGGTTTCCATTGTTTCTCGATTTAGTCGCCATGGGGGAATGCACATCATAGCATCACCGGAATGAATTCCCGCATTGTCAATGTGCTCAATAATAGAACCTATAATAATTTCATTTGTGCCACCAATTGCATCAACTTCAACCTCTGAAGCCTCTTCCAAAAATTTGCTTATCACGATTGGATAGTCAGGACTTATACTCGAAGCCTCTAAAATGAACTGCTCGAGTTGAGATTCGCTCCAAATAACTTTCATGGCGGCACCACTTAAGACATATGATGGTCTTACTAAGACAGGATAACCTTCAACATTCGCAAATCGTTTAGATTCATCCAAATTGGTAAACATTTTCCAAGGAGGTTGTTTTATTCCTAACACATCCAATAAACTACTAAACTTAGAACGATCCTCTGCATTATCAACGTCTTTACTAGACGTTCCGAGTATTTGGACATCGTATTTGCTCAATTTAGAAACTAGGTTATTTGCACTTTGTCCACCTACACAAGCGACCAAACCTTTCGGATTTTCTTTTTCATAAATATCTAGAACCCTTTCCAAAGTCAACTCTTCAAAGTATAACCTATCTGGAACATCATAATCTGTGGAAACCGTTTCGGGATTACAGTTTATAATAGATATATTATTTACTCCATTCTTTCTCAGACCAAATACCATATTAACAGTTGCCCAGTCAAATTCAACACTACTTCCAACCCTGTATGGCCCAGCTCCAAGTACAATTATAGACCGGTCTTCTTTGACATTCCCAAATGATAAGTCATCAGACTTACCGTTGTATGTAAGGTATAAATAATTTGTTTTTGCGGGCCATTCAGCTGCTAAGGTATCAATTTGCTTTACTACCGGTGTTATCCCGAATTTTTTTCTAAACTCCCTAACTTGATCTTCTTGAAGATTCAAGCAACGACCGATTTGTTTATCAGAAAATCCTAGTTTTTTGGATTCATCAATTAAATGCAAGTCAAATTTCGAATTTTTCAATTCATTCTGTTTGTCTATTACATTCTTAATTTTAATGAGAAACCAGGAATCAATAGATGAGAGTATGTTTATCCTACCGATACTAATTCCAGCCTTTATTGCTCTTACAACGTTGAAAATGATTTCATCGTCTGGGTGAATTAATGAGTATTCTATTTTTTCTATGAAAGAAGTGTCATGATTAGCCTTTGAGTTTTCAATTTGTCTTGTTATGGGGGTATATTCATCCTCATCGCCATCATTTGCCACCAACCCGTCCTTGCCGATTTCACACATCCTGATTGCCTTCTGAATGACTTCTTCAAAATTTTTACCAATAGCCATTACTTCACCAACAGATTTCATAGCACTTCCCAATTTCCTTTTTGCTAGTTCAAATTTCCTGAAATCCCATCGAGGCATTTTTACTACCATATAGTCCAATGCAGGTTCGAAACATGCTGAAGTTACTTTTGTAATCGTGTTTGCAAGTTCAGGTAACGTATATCCCAGCCCTACTTTTGCAGCCATATATGCCAATGGATAACCAGTAGCCTTGCTAGCTAGTGCCGATGATCGTGATAGGCGTGCATTAATTTCAATAGCACAATATTCATTGGATGAAGGATTCAATCCGAATTGGATATTACATTCTCCATTGATTTTGCAATACGTTGTAGCTCTTAAGGCTGCGTCTCGCAGCATATGATATTCGCGATTATTCAGTGTTTGAGAAGGGGCGACAACAATGTTGTCTCCTGTGTGGACTTTCATCCCTAGGACATTTTCCATATTGCATATAATCACATTGTTTCCGACAGCGTCCCTCATCACTTCATATTCGATCTGCTTCCATTCTCCAACGTACTTTTCAATTAGAACCTGGTGAACCATACTCAACGATAATCCACGTTGGACTATTTCGTGTAAATCATATTCATTATACGCCACACCACCTCCTCTTCCACCTAAAGTGTATGCCACTCTAATTATCACAGGGAAGCCGATTTCTTTTGATACCCTTAACGCTTCCTCATATGAATATGCGGTAGCACTTTCAAGAACAGGAACGTTGCTTTTCACCATTGCATCCTTAAATTCCTGTCTGTCTTCTGTTAACTTTATGCCCTCAATCGAAGTATTTAGAACCCGTACATCATATTTTCTAAGAATTTCATTTTCATCTAGGTCCACGCCGCAGTTTAATGCAGTTTGACCACCAAAGCTTAGCATAATGGAATCAGGTCGTTCTATTTCAATAACCCGTT
Organism: Candidatus Nitrosocosmicus sp.; assembly: GCA_030452275.1. Classification (GTDB taxonomy): domain Archaea; phylum Thermoproteota; class Nitrososphaeria; order Nitrososphaerales; family Nitrososphaeraceae; genus Nitrosocosmicus. The sequence continues at coordinate 8,189 of JAKDMR010000038.1, forward strand.
CAACAAAATTCCTGTTTATTGGTAACAAATAGACCTTGTCTGCGAATTTGCTATCTGTTTGAATAGTTGCAATGTTTGGATTAATTAAGACACTCGATATGCCTTCCTCTTTCAAGGCTTTTAAGCATTGAGAACCAGAGTAGTCGAAATGGCGGCCAGATATTTGATCTAGCTTTCGCCCGCTTCTCCGATTTTTATTGCTCCGCTACCTAGCACCAGGACCTTACGTATATTCCTGTTTCGAGGCATTAATTTTCATCACAAATGACATTTTGACTAAAACTATGAACATTAGGAATTAAATTTATATCTTTTCTATGATGCCACGATTCCATAAGTCTTTACCAGATCTTTGAACTTATCAAATACATATAAACAGTCGTCGGGACCGGGAGAGGCTTCAGGATGAAACTGTACCGCGATAACTGGCTTCTCCACGTGTTTTATACCTTCAACTGTCTGATCATCTATATTCTTAAACCATATTCTAAAATCAGTCTTGTCCAGACTATCTAACTCTATTCCATATCCATGGTTTTGACTCGTTATTATCGTGCGATCAGAAGCCAAGTCCAGACAACTTTTGTTTTGACCCCTGTGCCCAAATTTTAACTTGTGTGTTTTAGCACCCCCAGCCAAAGCGAGAATTTGGTTGCCTAAACATATGCCTAATGTAGGGATGGATCTTTCAATTAGCTCAGAAGCAGTCTCTATAGTCTCTTTACAAACTATCGGATCCCCAGGGCCGCTACTCAAAACAACACCTGCGGGGTTATGCACCATTATTTGATCGATTGAAGAGTCCCAAGGTATTCTCACTACATGGAATCCAATTCTTAAAAGATTTCTGATAATACTATATTTAGTCCCGGTGTCTATTAATACGATTTTTGGAGATGCTGGAACTTTTCCATAATAAGTTGACTTACTAATTGAAACCTCAGGCATAAAATTATAAGAATCATACTCAAATCTCTCATCAACCTGGTCTCCAGAATTATCCATTACAATTTTAGCATTCATGACACCATTCGATCTAATCTTTTTTGTCAATTCTCTGGTATCTACATCACAGACTCCTGGAATTTTCTCGTCAAATAACCATTGATCTAGGGTCTTTTCACAAGACCAGTGACTTGAGACGTTTGATAAATTATTAACTATTATACCCCTTGTTTGAATTCGCTCAGATTCAAAATATTTTGGTAAACCAAATTCGTCTAACTCCTTCTGTGACGGAACTCCGTAATTACCAATGGAAGGATACGTAAAGCATAATATTTGTCCCCTATAAGAAGGGTCAGTAAGCGTTTCAGTATACCCGACCATGCCAGTATTAAATACAATTTCTCCAGAAACATTTGTTGGAAAGCCAAATCCATTGCCTTCAAAAATAGAACCATCATCAAGAATTAGTTTTGCTTTATAATCTGTAATTCTGTTCAAAAGAGTCGGAATTTCTTGTCCCTCACAAACCAAAAATAAAAATCATTTATAAATTTTTGTAAATAATTTATTAGCAACTAATCCCCTTACTATAATTATAATCCCTATCTCTCCAATTTATCTTTGCATTCTTTTCTGACCTCAATATGGACCAAACAAATGAAAGAGATACAACAAAACAACCAATTGGAGTGCCCAAAAAGTAAACCACTTTGTGAGTATTGGCTTTTTTCAACTGATAAAAATTTGTCACATATATACTCAGTATGCTCAAGATTGTAAACAGCATTAAAATATTATATGAGAGATCTTGGTCCGCGAGTCGGACATAATATGCAACTGAACAGTATATAAGAATCATGAATGGAAAAGACATTAAAAAAAATATCCCAATGGTCATTAGTATTGAGCTTAACCGGTCAGTAAAGTATAAAGGAATTATCAACCTTTTCAATGAATTCCAAAGGGTATTAAAATCACGTGCCCAATATGCTTCGAGTAAATCTTCACCACGGAACATTTTTAATTTATATCCTTCTTCCTTCAATTTTTTACCTAAAGCTCCGTCTTCAACTATTTCTGATTTGACAATAGCATGGGTCCCCACATTTTCATAGCACTCTCGAGTAATTACGAAAAAGCTACCAAACAAATACCCAATACGGACATTAGGATCATTTACTCTCATAGGAGAGTATCTAGAAAACATGAAAACTGATAACACTGGTAATACCATTTTTACAATCAAATTTGGGTATTTCAAGTTTGGAACTGCAGTAATAACGTCTTTCTTTTCCTTTATCAGCGTACTTAATGAATCCTTAACGCTTCTTTTTGAATGGATCGTATCAGCGTCTGTAAACATCAGGTATTTACCTTTTGAATTTTGATATCCAACGTAACATGGCCAGTTTTTTCCAACCCAACCTGATGGCTTTTCCCCTGCTTTAAATATTCTTATTCTTGGGTCTTTGCTAAAATTTTCCATCAAACCGAACGTAGAATCGGTTGAGTTATCGTCTACAAGTAGTAACTCATAGTTTTTGATATTCTGATCGAGAAGACTTTGAATACATTTTTTAATATATTTTTCTTCGTTTCTAGCCGGGACAATGACGCTAATCAAATCATCTCCTAAATCTAAAGTATCATCCGAATAGATTTTTGGAGATAATTCAAATGATCTTCTCAATACAGAAAAAAGATAAATCCATATTCCAAACGAGCCTAAAATGATTATGGATAAGAATATGTTAATTATTATGTAGATTTCCACCATTGAATCAACTTTCATTTCGGCATATAAATACGACACAATACTATCAAGAAATTAGTAAACATTTTTAAGTAAAACTTTTAATAAGCTTAGATAATGTTCAAAAAAATCAAGATCGATAAACGTACATTTAGTTTATTTTTACTTGCATTTTCCACATTCTTACTTTCTCAAAGTTACAGTGCAACAATTTCAAATGCTCAAACGGAGTCAGGATCAGCTACTGGAGTAACACAAAATCCAACCGAAACAATACTAGTTTGCGAATTTGTGCAATTTTGTTCCAATCCGGCGGAATTGAGTAGGGATGACAATGAGACTGCCACTATTGCTCCAGTCACACCAGAGACTGAAGCTCAAACAACAGAAGAGACTGAAGCTCAAACAACACCTGATTCATCAGAGCTCTTACCAGATGTTACATCAAATATTTCTTTGATAATGACCCCGGATTTGCCAAGTAATTTGGCAGAGGAAGATTCTCAAAACCCGATTAGTCAAGATTTATTGAATGCTAATGAAACACTTCAGGTCTCGCTTAATGCTAGCGAGGATAGTCAAGTAGTAGTCCCTGAAAATGCGACTGTTATTACACCGGACGCTCAAATCCCACTTGAAACCACAGGTGAAAACATTTCTACGACTATTCAAGATGATAATGAAACAATCGCAGCCGGCAGTAGCTCGAATAATCAAACCGAGTTTGCAGGAACAATCCCTCTCAACAATATAACAATGTCTATCGACGACACCAATATGTCTCAAAACGCTCCACTTGATTTGACCATAGACACCACAGGTGCAAATGAGACCATAGACACCACAGGTGCAAATGAGACCATAGACACCACAGGTGCAAATGAG
>JAKDMR010000395.1 GCA_030452275.1 Candidatus Nitrosocosmicus sp.
AATAAATTCTTATGATTATTGAACATGACAAAGAGTTTATCAATAATATCGATATAGAATTGGAGAAATGAAAACATGTGAGATTTGTGGAGGTACAATACCCTCTGAAACTACTAACACTGTATGTTCATCTTGTACTAGTATTAGAGAATCTACAACGGCTTCAAAAGACTCTTGCAGATCATATATGTGGTTGTATTAATATAGATAGAAAGAATTGGCCATTGTGCAAGAAACCATGTCATCTTGATACGTCCTTAAACCCTAAGATATTAATTTCACCAATGTAATATGAAGAGGCAGTAATTGCTACACAATTTATCTTATTTTGTAAAAGAATACGGGAGACTTCAATTATCGGTAATCGAGATTCAGGTTAGCTAAAAAGAATCAAATCCTCCCATATCCATTCCATAATCTGCATTCATATCACTGTAACTACCTGTATCGCCAGTATCAGATACTCCTGCTCCAGAATCTTCAGCTCCAGATTCTCCCGATTCATTAGCTTGGGCTTCACTTTGAGCGCTTTCGGCTGGGCTCATTGACATTCCCATAAAAGACATCATCGAACTAAACATTATCATATTCATTATTCCAGAAAATAGCATCATCGGCATCCACATCCTATAATCATTCATGTAACTTTGCATTTGACCTTTATTGCCAGTTTCATAGAGTTGTTGAAGATGTTTAGATTTATTGACTAGTTCTTGCTTCTTTGATTCTAATATTTTATCTCCTATTTCTGTGACATAAAGTTCAATTTTCTTATTGCCAAAAAAGCCTTTTTTTTCTACTATAGTTACAAGCTTTTGAGCATTCAAGTCATTAACTATTAATTCTATCTCATCTTTAGATAACTTTGTAATTTTTGATATGTTATCTACCTTTTTTATACCTCTTGATATTGCATCTAATATCATGAAATGGTTTGGACTTTGACTAAAACCGTTATTTGAGGACATATTACTTATATGAATGCAAAATTATTTAAATCTTAATTGATCACCTAAGAGTTGGCAAAAAACTGAAAAATTAAATCGCATATTCAAATAGGGACTAATAAAACTGTATTAGAACTTATTTTTAAGATGGTTATCACTACCACTACTATATCTTCGGAACTTAGGCGAGAGTCAGTCGAGTTCAAAGATGGAGCTCGAAAACTTATACATTTGGTAGAAAACGGCATCGATTTTTCATTTCGCTCAAATCCGTCAGAATTAGCCGTATTGTTCTATGAGATCAAACAAACTATTGAAACTATTCATTACCTATCTGATATAGCACATCACAAGGCGATTCTTTATTGGCATTATGCCCACATAGTCCATTCTCAATTTTTGTTTCAAAAACTATTCAATACTTAAAATTTAATCGGTCATAAAAATTAGATTGCAGAGTGCAAATTATTTAAAAATGGTTGTAAACGAGTGTGAAATTTCACACTCATCCCACCGAACCTGCATCGATATTGGTCTTTTTATTCCACTCGATTTATCATATCAAACTCCTTTGTAAGCCCGGAGAATACCGATTTCACTCTTGATACTGTAGACCTCAGCTCTCTTAAAGATCTGAGCTAACTCTATTTACCCTGAAATGGAGTGCTTTATGACTATATTATCAAATATGAATAGAATTTGACATATTCACATGCTTTCAGTTGACGGCTATCAAATTTGAATCGTGAAAAGGTAATCATCAAGATCGGCCCGTCTTACGAATATGCTTATTAAATAATCCTTGTGAAGCTACCAAAATGAAGACAAATATTCTAAATTCAAATCAGTTGAAGCATTCCGAGCTTTTATTACTAATTATATAGTCCGGGTTAGGCATTTCTTATATTTCGTACATGGTAAATGATGCCGAAGCAATTGTGCCTGATTCAACTTCACTGGCTCTAACTACTCAGCATGTGATTCCATTTAGACTCCCGCAAGAGTTGGTGACGGCCACACAAGCTGCATGCGCTGACCAAGGATTTCCTATCACTGTTTCAGTACTCGACCGAGACGGTGGTGATATATTACTTGCTAGGGGCGACGGGACTACTGGTGCCTCGGTAGGGGTTGCACGAGACAAAGCTTACGCGGCTGTGGGCTTCCAGAATCCTACATCAGCATTAGAAGATCGTGTTAAGACTACTGGCTTTGGAATACTAACGGTCGAAGGGTTTACAGTTTTGCCAGGAGGCCTCCCCATTAAAGCTTGAGATGAGCTAGTCGGCGGGATTCGGGTAAGTGGAGCTCCGGGTGGTGAAATCGACGAGAATTGTGCCGAAGCAGGGCTTGAAGCAATAGCTCCAAGCCTTTTCAGCGTAAATATGGACAACCTTAGCAATCAAACTAATAACGCATTAGTCAACAGTACGTTTAAGCATGAATAGTAAAATTACAAGCAAAGATTTGCCTCCAATACCGTCCTTAATCTACAACTTTTATAGTAAGAAACGGGTAAAAAATAGTTCATCTCTTCTTACAATCATTTTATACCCTCATAAATACAAGATAATGGTTTTTCAGGTCCATTGCAAAACAGGATGTCATTGATTTATTGATCTAAATTTCAAAATTAACCATTTGTAACGTCATATTGGCCCACAAACCCCCCAAATTTTTTTGTCATCTTCTATAGGTCCATGGATCTTATCATTCCACTAAACAATCTATATTATTGATCATTTCAAGTATCGATAGCAGCACTGATTCCTCGGAAACCGATTAGTAGATAGCATAATATCTCTACATAGGATATGAAAGAGGTAAACCGGAATCCATAGGTTATGCCTCTGATAGATAATTGAGGCGGGGTCATAATTGATTTTAGTAATTTGTTCTAGTTTTCTAATTGA
>JAKDMR010000396.1 GCA_030452275.1 Candidatus Nitrosocosmicus sp.
AGTACTAAATAATCTAAAGTTAATGCTATCATCTTATAGTATTGGTAATATTTTTATTTCAGTTTACGTTTGAATTGATGCGATCTTTGGGCTTTTGTAGATGATATATCTAGTATTGTCTCAGCGTTACTTATGTACCATACATATTGGATGATATTCGTGATCTATTATTCTAAAATGGGATCAGCCGGATTTGAACCGACGACCTCCAGCGCCCGAGGCTGGCATCATACCAAACTAGACTATGATCCCCCTTATTTTCGTATTACACTATATATGCCTGTGGCAAAAGTATGTAAGTACTGCTATCAGCTTTTAATTCTTTGTTTATTAATTTTATGATCAAGTAAAATCAAGATCAATTTCATACTTACATGCTTCAATTAGTTTCTGGCCAAAATATGCTACTTGAACATCCTTGTGGCTATCCCCTCGATCATTTTTCAAAACCCCTAGCTGGAGAAGCTTAAAAATTATTGAATAACTAATGGGGAATGCACCCGTGGCTCCGGGAGAATTGTAATTTAATATATGAAGCATGTTATTTCTTAGCATGAAAATTGGATTCATTACAAAATTACCCTCTTTGTCTATCAAGTTTGATCGAATTCCAGCAGTTCCACGGATTTTAAAATCTCTATCTTCCATAATGGGAAGAAATTTTTTCACCCTGTTTATCATATATTTCTTAGAAATGCTACTTAAGCCTTCCTTGTAGATTAGATTGAGCATTCCTCTACTAAATAACGTTCTATTTATTTTACTATTTTTTCCCTTCATAAGTTTGTATATTTTGGGAAGAAATTCTCTTGTATTAACGATCTTGTTATAGCCATATGGTGAAAAAACCGGACAGGCATTGGGTCCTACTTCTCTGTTTCCGTTAGCTCTAATTATCCAGTGAGGATCCAGAAACGGAAATTGCTGGAATTCAGGTACTGAATAAATGCTATGGTTTGTGAGTTTGTTATATTTTGGTGGTGCTATCCAATATTCACCTCTAAAAAAAAGGTCACTATATTGATGGATTATTTTGGTCATATCTAAAATATTAATTGCATTGCTTCCAGCGGCGCAAATCAGGAAATCGCATTTGATTTCTTTTATCCTGTTTTCAAAAAGGTTGAAATATTCTAGGATAATTTCAGGACTTGAATCACTTCTATTTTTTATATTTAGAACTTTAGATCGCGTTATGAAGGTTACTTGTTGATTTTTACTGGATATCTGAGTTGCTAATCTTTGAGTAATTTGGCCGTAATTTACCGAAGCATCCTTATGACATAAGATCGCTGACAGACATTTCAGATTGGGTTCAAAAATTGATATCTCTTTTTCATCCATCATCATTATCTCCTTTTCATCCAAACCATTTTTTATTCCCCATTCCAAATGCAGGGAAAGTGCACTTAATGCTTTATCATCATTTGCTACTTCAATAACTCCATCCTCTACAAACAAAATTTTGTTTGCTTGACAATATCTTTTCCAAAAATCATAACCATACAAGGCAGCTTTGGCCCAAATCTTCTTCTTTTCAGGATTGTAGATAAAAGGAGCATGGACCTTGCCGGTATTCCTCGAACTAGTGTGCAAACCTGCTCTTTCTTCCTGCTCAATTATCGTTACCTTTGAGCTCGATAGAGTCGAAATCGCATATGCTAAAGTTGTTCCTAGAATACCTGCACCAACAATCACAACATGGTTATTATTTATGGTCAGACACTCTTTCCTCTATCTCGTATTTTTATTATACTCCGGTCATAGTTACCTTGCCCATCATCAACGATTGGTTAATCTCATTTATCTCATGACTCTTGTGTTTTCTTCTTTCTATTACATACCCTGATTTAGAATGATAATATATTATCATGTCCGTAGGATAAAATGAAATTATTGAATGGTTGTCAGAATCAGATACAAGATGTCGAAGATGAATGTTTTCCCACTCAAAGAGTTTGTCTATATTGCCATCAAAATGGAAGTTGCTTCCACAAGCACATTGAACATTTCTCCAGCTTTCCTTAATATTTCTCAACCACTTGTCCTTTTTTGGCACTACTCCGACTTTTTCAATGTTATTTTTTTTATCCATTATTTTTGAATTATTAGATAGCTGCAAATCCCTTTTCTCCGCGCTCTTCAAATACAATATATGATCTTCTTATTTTAAATCTGTTTACTTTTATGAACACCTGTTGCCACATCTATGAGTTTTTTTGAATAAAATCCCTTAATCCAAATAAGAAATATGATCTTCTCTGAAGTCTATTTATCAATTCATTGAAAAAACTAATCTTTATGTTTCAAAAATAATCCGCCATATAGATAAATCACTTTTTCAATGTCATTTTGGCTTTCGAATAGTCAAGACCATTCCACTCAATCTGGAATCCAAGGGACGTGAGCAAATTAATATGTATTTTTTCGGGTATTTTTTTGGAATCTAAACTATTACATGCTTCTCCCAAATTAACGACATTTTTTATGTAATTCCAAATCTCTTCAATAAACTGAGTTTTAAGAATACACTCATCAATCATTAGTAGTCGCTTTTTGGACATTTCGCTTTCAAACATATGCTTGAAATCATTACTGTTATCTATTAACTCCTTAAGACTCACCTTCAAGAATGCGTTCCCATCACTGCGGTCTTTCTTCAACTTTTCATCTAGGTTACTTAAATACATATAACTCATTTCAGAAATTCTAAATTCTTCTATGAATCCAATTATATTTTGAATGATCTTATTTTGATTCTGTGTATTTAGAACGTTATGACTTATGTATATGTTTTCAATATCTTTAATAAATTTTAGTATCTCTTTGAATGAAATCTTATCGTTCTTGTACGAGGCT
>JAKDMR010000397.1 GCA_030452275.1 Candidatus Nitrosocosmicus sp.
TTTATCGGTTATAAATTAGATTAAGTTAGATTAAGTTAGAATGAATTTAATGATTTCTTTTTCTATTTCTATTTTATGATTATAGATTTGATAAAAATAATTAAAATTTAGCGCCTACGCTATCTTTAATTTCTTTAGATAATTCTGTATACCCATTTTTATCTATTATTACTGCATTTATACTGTCTCCAGTACCTGCATTTCTTCTAATTGCTGCAGCAATGGCTTGAATTGCTACTTTATAAGCTTCATTTACGCTCATCCCTTCTTTAAATTCTGACTCTAGATATCCATAAGCAACAGGGGACCCACTACCAGTTGAAATAAAGCTTTCTGTAGTCATCGAACCAAATAAATCTATATTGTAGATTTGTCCCTTTTGCTGACGAGAATCAAATCCTCCCATGATAATTTGAACATAAAAGGGAAAATATCTTTGATTAAATAGAATGTTAGAACATAGTCTTGCAGCAGAACTGACTGGAATGGGCTCTTTTTTAGATAATCTGTATATATTTGCGTTATATCTCATTGTATCAACTAGATTTTGGGCATCTGCAACACCACCTGCAATTGTCATACCTAAATGATTATCAACTTTTTGTATTTTCATTACATGCCTATCTGCAATAAATAATCCTGCACTTGCTCTTGTATCTGCAGCTAATACTACGCCATCACTACAGGTAAGAGCACAAGTAGTTGTTCCTTTTTTAATTTGATCTAAAATTTGCTGAGGATATCGATCATCATTAACATGCATTTATATCAAATGATAAAATACTACATTTAAGCATTGTTAATTCTCAATTAATTATAAAATAATTATTATTATAGTTCTTTTGTTATTATATCTTATAGTTGGCACAAACTCTATACGACAAGATTTGGGGTAATCACGTAGTATATTCTGATGAGAGTAGTGATTTGTCGCTTTTATACATTGATAGACATTATGTGCATGAAGTAACTTCACCTCAAGCCTTTGATGGCCTTAGGATTAACGAGAGAAATGTTAGAAGACCTGATCTAACTTTTGCTACGGTCGATCATAACGTTCCCACTACGAACAGGTCCTTGCCCATTGTGGATCAAATCTCATCGTTACAGATGAAAGCATTGGAAAATAATTGTAAAGAATTCGGAATAAGACTTTTTGATATTCATGATATGTATCAAGGGATAGTTCATGTAATTGGCCCAGAATTGGGATTGACACTTCCCGGTAGTACGATTGTTTGTGGTGATAGCCATACCTCTACTCACGGGGCATTCGGATCCCTGGCTTTTGGTATAGGTACCAGTGAAGTAGAACACGTATTGGCAACTCAATGTCTATGGATGAAAAAGTCAAAAAATTTTGAAATAGTTTTGAACGGCGGTTTAAAACAGAACCATGCTATATCATCTAAAGATGTTATATTAAACATTATTAGAAAAATAGGTACTTCTGGTGGTTCAGGATCAGTGATTGAGTATAAGGGGAACTACGTTTCATCCCTCACAATGGAAAAGCGCATGACTATTTGTAATATGTCTATCGAAGCAGGTGCTCGCGCAGGTCTTGTTGCTCCAGATGATATTACTTTTGAATATTTAAGGGGAAGAGTCTTTTCTCCCAAAAATGAATTATTTGATCAACAAATAGACAATTGGAAGAATCTCCGATCTGATAACGGAGCACAATATGATAAGACTTTCTCTGTTGATATTGATAATCTTGCTCCTCAAGTTACTTGGGGCACTAATCCAGCTATGACCATAGATGTTGACTCTGCAATTCCTTCTCCTGATGAATATTCTAAAGGAAATGATGATGAAAAAAAATCGGCTATTAAAGCTCTCGAATACATGAATTTGAAACCGGGTTTACCAATTACTGATATTTCAGTGGATCGAGTTTTTATCGGTTCTTGCACAAATGCAAGATTAGAAGATTTGATCGAAGCTTCTAATGCAGTGAAAGGAAAAAAAGTATCTTCTAATGTTAAAGCAATGGTAGTTCCGGGATCACAGCAGGTAAAAATTGCTGCCGAAAAGTTGGGATTGGATAAAATTTTTATCAATGCTGGTTTTGAATGGAGAGAGCCTGGCTGTAGTATGTGTTTAGGCATGAATCCTGATATACTTCAAGCAGGTGAAAGATGTGCTAGCACTTCAAATAGAAATTTCGAAGGACGCCAAGGCGCAGGGGGACGTACTCACCTTGTTAGTCCTTTGATGGCTGCAGCCGCTGCAATAGCTGGAAGGTTTGTTGACGTAAGAGAATGGGTTTAAGTTTGATTTATTACAGATAAAAATTACAGGTGTACTTATGGAACCTTTTAAGAATCTGACAAGTAAGGTAGTTCCGCTTGATATTGCAAATATTGATACAGATCAGATCATTCCAAAACAATTCTTAAAACTTTTGGGCAAAACTGGATACGGTGAATATTTATTTTTTAATTGGCGTTATGATAAACAAGGTATACCATTAAAGGATTTTGTATTGAACTCGCCCCTCTTTAGTGGAAGACAGATTCTCTTAACGCGTGAAAATTTCGGTATAGGAAGCTCAAGAGAACATGCGGTATGGGCTCTTAAGGATTACGGATTCAAAGTAATACTTGGGGTATCTTTTGCAGATATTTTTTACAATAATTGTTCTAAAAATGGTGTTTTGGGCATCAAAATGGACAAAAATATAATCGAAGATTTCTTTTCCTCCAAAATAAACGAAAACTTTGAAATTGACTTAATACAACAACAAATTAAGATAAATTCTAAAGTCTTTGGTTTTGAAATTGATCCTACGTTAAAAAATTATTTGGTAAATGGGTTAGATGAAATCTCCAAAACTCTAGAACTGGGAAATT
>JAKDMR010000398.1 GCA_030452275.1 Candidatus Nitrosocosmicus sp.
CAATGCAACCACACTAGCTATAAACTTTGTTTATTTACTTGTGTTAAATGGTATACAAGATAATCATATTTATGTTGGTTTCATAACTATATCCAGAGAATAGTACGTTTGAAGATTATACGAAAATAATGTTCAAGTTATATTTACGATATTTATTTGATACAATTAGATAAGTTAAAGGTAGAGATAGAATTGGCTCTGCAGAATCCTAACGTTCAGCCACTGGATGACAATAAACTCATACGCGAATGAGTGTCTATCAAAAAACCTCACTTCATATTTCGCTAAAAATATACTGCAAAAAAATTCTGATAATTAATCAAATACAAATAAATCCAATTGCATATCATCTCAAGCTCAACACTATCTGGTTTTTAGCATACTGTGAGCTTGGGCTACCTCAAATACTGAATCGTATTCGATCCTATTCATAGTAGTCGGCATCATAGTGCTTACACATTTCTAACCAAGTTTTAAAAATAGATTCTTTCATACATTTATCTTTAATCAATCCAATAGCATATTGAGTTCTTGTTTGATTACTTGGAGGGGGCCAGTGTTTTTCTACTCTCGGCTCTACATTTGAAGCAGGACCAAACAATCAACCACCTAAAGTCAACTTGATACACCTCCAGTGGCTTTAGGACACGAAGTCAACAAACAATATATGTCCAGTTTTAATCCTAAAAATCTATAACTGTGTAAATTTTATACTAATCATGACGTATTGGTATTTTCTAAGAAAGCTTCCACTATACCGCTGAATTGTTCTGGATATTGATACATCAATCCATGATCAGCTCCATTAATCTGAACAAACCAAGCTCCAGGAATAAGTTGTGCCATGCTCAGGGAATTTGGTGCAGGAGTAGCCGCATCGTCAGTTCCAACTATGACTAGTGTTGGTTGAGTTATGGTTTTTAGGCTATCACAAGTACTTGATGAGCTGAATGCTGCCTCTATCTGCTTGTCAAGTGTTTCATTAAGAACTGTCTCTGTTGTTTTTGGAATATTTTCAAGATAATTTGGATTTTCATAGCGCCATTCCTCTGGGAAGAATAATGGTACTAGTCGTGCTATTCTTTCTTCTGCAGTCCCAGTTCCATTAGTCAGTACACTTAGGAATTCCTGGCTTGGTGGTACAGAGTTTGCACCACCGCAACCTATTGCATAGAGAATGAGTCTTCCAACTTTGTCAGGATAATTAAGTGTCAATTCCTGCGCTATCGCTCCGCCCAATGACCATGAGAGTACATCTGCTTTCTTAATGTCCAGTGCATCCAGCAATCCTGCAGTATCGTTTGCAAATTGTCCGACAGAGAACTGCCCATTGCCAGAGGTCGTATTTCCTATTCCCCGGTTATCAAAAACGATTACCGTATGGTTGGAAGCAAGAGTTTCTAATAAAGTTGAGTCCCAACTATCCATAGTGAAGGAGTAACCATTTATCAGTATTATAGGGTCACCCTTTCCAAAGGTCTTGTAAGCAACATCTATGTCACCCACACGAACTTTTTTTGCTGGGATATCTTGAATATTTAGTGAATTTTCATTTATGTTGTCAGCACTACTGCTAGTTGAGCTCATTTGACTTGGTTGGCTGTACGCAAAGTTGGCCAAGGGTGCAGCGATCATGAGAAGTGAGAGTATAATAGCAATAAGCATTATCCACTTTGGTCTATTTACAATGCTATTTAAGGACCAGTATTTTTGTAGCGCTTAGCATCTAATTACCATTAATTGAATAACTAAAAAACTATTAGACTATTTGGATATATTCATGATTTTCATCAATTCCATCTATGAAGTATAGCTTTAATTCATCAAAAGATCATATCCATTTATTGTTAGTGAGGGTTGACAATCAAAACGGTAGAAGAGGCTCCCATGAGAGAACGCAAGTCCCGTTATGAGAAAATGAATTGTCGATGTTTAAGATACCGGTTATTACCTTAGGAATTTAGCGATCCTTTTTTCGTCACGTTTTACTATAAGTTAGAAAATTCTTCGATGAGGGTCGCGGTTAAAATTTAATACTCATTGTCCATAAGATAGCATGATCAAAAGGTCAAAATATAAAATGTTCTCATAGTTCTTGATAGGGAAACGAAGGAAATTTACATAAATCATTTATCCTATTTGTGACGCAAATGACACAAATATAGAGTTTATTCAATCTCTTCGTTCAAGGCGCCCGTTCTAACTCAACAATGAATAGATTTGCTTCCAAAGATCATGCCGCCCGCTGAACTTTGACAGAGGTTTTGTAGCTTGAAAGATTCCACTATTGAAGAACAGGATAAGAAAAGTCTTGTTGAGGAATTGCTGACAGAAATTGATCAAAAATGTGAACAAATCTTTAAAGATCAGTTTAATGAGTTATATGTTTCAATAAAAATAAACGGTCATTATGAGAGTATACGACTAGTAAGTACTAGGTTTTCAAATATTATACAAGGTGAATACTATGAAAAAACAAAATCTATTCTATCAAAGGATAAGTTATCAGGTATCTTGAGTCTAATTGTGGCCAGAGCTGATCTTGACTCACTTTTAAAGATAAAAAATCTAAGTTTAAGAATTACAAAGGATTCTGGCAAATTAGACTCTTCTTTACACGGTCGAGATCGCATTGAACAAATTTATTATTATGATTTAATAAATTCTAGTTGGCAAATAGTAAGAATAACTGCTGAAGGTTGGGAAATAAGTCCAAATAGTTCAACGAATCCATTATTTAAAAGATATAAAAACAACCATCCTCAAATGATGCCCGAGAGAAATTATCCAAGTGATATAGTAGATCTCTTGTATACATGTAAAAATCTATTTTCGTAATCTATTGTTATCCAGTA
>JAKDMR010000399.1 GCA_030452275.1 Candidatus Nitrosocosmicus sp.
ATTATTACAAGGTATTAAGCTATAATGCATAAATTACTAATGTGGTGTTGATTAATTTCTGGTAAAGATAATATCATATCCATGAAGACGAAGGATGCAGCAAAAAGCCTCTTAGAATCTAAGGCTACTGGAATTCACTGTCTAGTCATATACCGTGACTTAAACACATGTAGAGAATTTTACTCTTATTATATACATGGAATACTTGAAAAGAAAGATGGAATAGTTCAGATTGCACCTTTTTATGAAACAGAAGATTCTGTTAGATATACACTTACTCATCGCCATCATCATAATAGAATGAAGGATTTAGACAAAGTTGAAAAAGGTGATAAGAAAAGTTTGATTATTATTGATTCCTTAAGAAAGTATTTTTCTCATTATGATACTAAAGACGAGTATAAAGATATTCAAGAATTTGTTAAGGTAGCTAAAAGACTAGGTAAGAGAGGTGCATCTATTTTAGGAGATAGTGGAGCATTCTTTTTCAAAAAGAAAATACAACAATTAACTGAGTATGAGCTGTCCTTACCAACTCATTTTGAATTTGATGTAAAAGGTATTTGTTTATATCATAAAAAGGACTTTGCGGTGTTGCCAAAAGATGTCCGACAAAAGCTGATAAATCATCATGAGAAATCTATAAGAATATAATAATTTGATAAAAGAACAATTGAAAAGATAGTAACCGAAATATCTTATCTATAATGATCTTTGATTGCTTGAATAAACCATCCAGGTAGCGTATTTCTATTCTTTCTTATAAAATAGCTAAAAGCCGAGTCCAAAACATATGTCCTTGCCCAATCGTCTTTAGATCTAACTGACCTTCCATATGCCTGTATCAATCTCAACGCTGTCTGCCAATAATACCATTCCTCATCCACCTGTCTTTTTGCATTAGTCCACCTATCACTTTTATTTGGATATGGCACTTTAGTTATAATCTGAAATCTTGACAGATCATCCTTTAGATCAAGTCCTGTATGAAGTGAGGGTGAAATAAGTACGGATGGTTTTGGGCTGGAAGTGTGTTGGGATATTATTTCATCCCTTTGTATTTCTGGATCAGTAATTAAAAGCCTCCTTGTATTTTCCTTAGATAGATTCTCTTTGATAAAATTAAGCTGTTCATACGATGTTGTATGGATTATTCCTTTATCATTTTTATGAGTGGACATTAAATTGTCAACAGTCGTAGAAATTTTAGACATGATGTCAATAGATTGTAAGTTACTGTAGTTAAGATATGCAATATTTAAGGGATAAATCACTCTATGTTCAATTGGAAAATCCGATTCAACTTGAATAAATTTTACATCATCGGCAGATAAATCAATACTTTTACAAAATGCCTTGTTATTTAAGATAGTCGCACTCATTATCAGCGTTTTGGATCCCTTTTCAAAAACAGTCTTACAGTATGGTGAAATATCTAGTGGTTTTAATTCCACTTTCTCTATTTTGTAATTGTCTTTTTTAATGTCCGAAACTATCCAATTTTTCGGATTTGCAAGTATACTGTTTATTGTTCGCGTCAATCTTTCTGTATCTTTGAGAGCATCAACAGCAAGCTCATCACCAAGAGTTTTCTTATCATCTTTTGACGTAATTTCAACATTAGCATATTTTTTTGCTATTTCTTCATCACTTTCAAACAATTCAGTCGCAGAAACTATTCTCTTTTTGTGATCGAGGTTTTCTGATGATATCTTTCTTGTATTATAGTAATCAAATTTGATATTTCTTTCCATGTCCAGTGAGGACGTTAAAGAATCATTGCCAATAGCAGATAACATTTTGGTTTCAAGATCTATTAAAAAATCAATCCATCTATCTATTCCGTCATAACCATAATCAACTATATCAAAATTACCCACATATCGTTTCCATCTCTTTTTAGATATTGACAATCCCCTAAACTTTACAACTTCTGTTTCTAAAAGATGACCTTCATCCAATACCAAAAGTTCCCTTTCAGAGAGGCGCTTATTATATGGTAAGAAGGCAAGAAAGATAGAATAATTGAATATAGAATGACTGGATGCCAATGCAATATTTAATTGATTAAAGTATTCACAAGGCCTCCACTCTCTTCGCACCTTTAGTTTGATTATAGGTAACCATTCAGAATGTTGTTTATGATACTTTTGTTTAGTTTCGTTATTAATGTATATTTCTTCATCTTTTGTTCTTTCATTAATTATCTTGTAATCTTTCGCAAAAGTCTTATACTTGCAGCGATCCTCCTTAAAGGATTCGTTAGTCATACAATGTCCATATTCAACAGTTGTGTGATAACATTCATTTGGATTAGAGGATGCACATATTCCACATTGATAGGTTCCATTGTCTACGAAGTCTTGCTTTAGTAAACAAGGAAAGTTATTTTTTCCCTTAGCTGCCTTCACATATGGAAAATCAATGGAATACTGCGTCTGCAGGTCCTTGGTAGATGTGCATATATAGCTTGAACCCAAGCTCAAAGCTAGTGCAATGGCTGCTGCACTTTTTCCAAATCCTGTTGGAGCTTCTAATAAAACATATCTGTATCCAGAATTAAAGGCATCAGATATGTCATTTAACACCCTCTTCTGACTTTCTCGCTGTATCGAAAATGGAAAATTCTTACTAGTTCAGATTTTGTAAGAGGTTGCGTTGTATTATTCAGCTAATATCATTTTATATTATCATTACGATATAATAAATTTCCATTAAGCAACAGATAGTATAATATTATCAGAACGCCTCATAAGCGAGACATCTCAAAGTAATATTAAAATCTTAGTATTAACATATCGGTGCTGTTAACTTGAGCGCAAATTACCCCCTTGTTATGATAAGTGACAAAAAGC
>JAKDMR010000400.1 GCA_030452275.1 Candidatus Nitrosocosmicus sp.
TTGAATCAAATAGGATAAAGACGATTATCATTGATGAGCAATTAAATGAATTATCATATTTTAAGGATGCTGCGGATGATATAGAATTTACATTGTGTAATTCACTTTCAAATGCATTTAATGTTTTAGATAAGCAGAATTTTGATATTGCATTGTGTAATATGAATGCACCACCTAGGTTATTAACTGAATTTTTTCAAAAATATAATCCAGTAATGCCAATAATAGCTATTTCGTCATCCGAAGATCCGCGACTAGCATATGTTGCAGCAAATTTAAAAGCTAAAGATATTATATTTTCAAAACAACTAAATTATAAAGAAATTTCTCATACATTGCAACGCATAAGGTTCGAATGGGTTGAAGAACAGAAAGGGCGAATGATAGATCAATTTCTACAGGAACCAGAGAACAGAGTTATTCTAAGAGAGTTGTTAATTTCTGATCTGCCTATCAGTCAGAGGATCGTCTCTAATTGTATTAATGAAATACAGATCAATGATTCAATAAAGAAAGCTTATGATATAAAAACTAATGAAATCTTGATTAAAAACCCTGATATTCTGGACACTATGGTTAAAATGAATGTAGTAATCAAAGAACACATAGGTCAGACCCTTGCTTGTCTGAACTGCAATTCAGTGAATATTTATACTACCTATTACTGCAATAACTGTAACAGTAGTAAATTTAAAAGAAAGGATCTATTTTTCCATACACCCTGCAATCAAATAATCCCTGTAAAACAGTACAACCAATCTGGTGAAATCCTGTGTCCTCAATGCATAATTTGTTTTGAAGACACCCCTTCAAACTGTTACAATATTTTAGGATTTGAGTGTACAGACTGTAACAAAGCTTTTGCAACTCCGTCTATTTCATATGGTTGCAATGATTGCAATTACGAGAAATTTAGTTTAAATTCAGCCAGATGGATTGAACTTTACAAATTTAGAATACGTGATGATCATGTGAATAGAATTAAGGGCAATTTTTTCTTACTGATGCAACTAGAAGATTTTCTAGGTCAATCAGGGTATATCGTAAAACACCACGAGCGTTACATTGATAACGATATTACTTTTGGCCCATTTGACCTGATCGCGCATTCACAAATAGCGACACTCATATTCATTACTTTGAGCAACGATCTTACTCGCGATATCGAGAAGATCCTTGAAATCGAGAAATTATCTACAATGTCAAGCAAGAAAGTCAAAACATTTGCAATATCTTTCACCCCTCCTGTGAAATCAATACTAAATTTATTGAAGAAATTTAACATAGTGTCAGTAGTTGAAAAAGAAAATAAAGATATTCAGAGCGTCTTAATCAAGTCTATAAACTCAAATGTGTTCTGATTTAATTTCTTAAATAGACTTCTGAAAAAATGCATTTCGAAGTGGGCTCCTAAAATTCCTAGTAAAGATCGAGATTATTTTCAAACTCCAAAGTAAGTAATCTATTTGACAACATGTTCGCTTCGGTTAATTCCCATTTGATATCATAATCTATAAAATTAAAGCAATATTTTGAACGATCTTTTTGAGGAATAGATTGAGGAACTATAGTAGGATATTAGACATAATGTCATGACTAGTCAATTAAAGTATAATAAATACAATTTGGTTGATGTAGCGACTATTATTGGAAGGCGGTGTTGATCAGTTCTAATTATACAAGAGATCCGCTAATTATCAATTAAATTTCCATGAACCGTTTTCAAAGGTCCATAATCACAGGAAAGCCCGGGAATTCTTGTTAGGAAAAAACATGGCCGTATGTGATAAATTATGCCTACCATTCTCCGTATAGAAAAAACCTACACTAACGCTATCTTGTTTTCTAATGAACATCACGTGGATGTTAATTGGGTTATTCAGGGCTATGTTGAAAAAAATATCCCTCAAAGTTAGATCTTACATGCGGTCTATATAGATAGTATGTGGTAATTCCACTGATGATGATTCCTATTATATGAGTCGCGAACCTGGAAGCAGGTGACGATATAAGTAATCGTGTGCTGAAGGCAGAAATAATCTGAATCACTATTCCGATAATTGTGACTATGATTGGAATTGTCCATGCCCATCCTTTTCCTTTCAGCAATCCATATGAAACTATCAATTATATTATTCCGATTATTACCATGCCTATTCCTAGTGTCGTTGGTAATATGCCCAGAGCAGCAATGTCTACAGTTTCGGTTAAACTTCCTTCAGATGATACCGCAGATAAGATGCCTGCAAAAGTTATAAAGCCTATGCCCCCAACTAAAAGTGCAATGCAGCCTATGATAGTTTAACTGGCTATAATCGTAATGCCAATTGGTCTTTTTGTATTTGAATCCAAATTAGTATTAAAAAATTTTTTGATACTTCAATATAAACAATGAGTTTCGTATACATTTGGAGAATTAAAAAAACTTAATATTGGATTTTACAGTTCTCTACATTACGAAAAAAACGATTTATGGGAAATGCCCAAACTGTAGAACAAAAGGTCAATTAGATGTAGTTTCGAGTAGTCCTGGAAAGGAAAAATTCAAATGTAATTCTTGTTACTTCAAATTTGGAATTGATGATTTATGACTAGACTTTTATCCCTTTATTCCATTATGATAAATCCATTCCAGAACAATTTCTTCTGGTGAATCAATTACGGTACAATTGATTGGCCTTTGTAAATATCCGAATGCGTTTTGATAGCCAAGTCATTTCGGGGACCAAAATTTTGTTCGTTATTGTCCAAACAATTTAAATAAGGAACTAAATAGTTGCTCGATCTTAGAAATTGGATATACTTAGCAACATAAGTTCGCTAATCATTCCTTAGCAGGTACTTTACTATAT
>JAKDMR010000401.1 GCA_030452275.1 Candidatus Nitrosocosmicus sp.
GAAAATATATAGAGGAGGATTATCTCGGTTTATGTAATTATCTTAATTGGTATATGATAATCGACAAAGAATTGTAGCCGATTTAGTACCTGTTTTAATTTGCAATTCTTTAACCTGCAAGAAAAGTAATCGTCGAAATCCTCCGTTCTATCCTTGAAGTATTGTATTGCTCTTTCAATAATACTTTTCTCAAATGAAGAATGAATGTGATGCTCGAGTGCAAGAAATCTATAAGCTTGTGGATACCCGGTTCCACCATCAGTTGAAACAGGATGTCTTCCATGTCCTTTGATTAAATTAGACATAAATCTTTCAGCAACAAACATGTTTCTCTCTTTAGATATAGTTAGTGCAAGAATTTTCCTATTTTCAGGTTCAAGTGTAACCCATAGCCATACTAACTCTAATCCAACTTTGATCAAGGTTTCATCAACTATGTATTTGTCAATTTTCTTTGTTTTTGAGGATATTTTTCTACCAGAGTGACATTGTTGAATCCACTTTCAGACTGTGACATGACTTTTCTTTACCTTGTGCAAAAACAATATTGCTTTGGCAACTTCTCTGGTTGACAAACCAAGAAAGTACAAGTACAAATACAAAGCATGGTTAATATCTGATAAAGATGTTCTGTTTCTTTTGCTGTTGATCATAATTGAAATAGAGTATCTTCAAACTATAGATTTTTCGTTAAGTTAATATCCATGAAAATCAGGTCGCAAGTTGGTTTCCTTTTATGTCCTGTTTAGCCTACAATGTCTATGCTTTCAGTTCTAATAATATTTTCTAAACATAGTAATCGCTATGGATGACATAGAGGCAGCAACATCATTTGGTGTATCTTATTTAGATATGCTTGTATGTTCTAACTTTGATAGCTTCTGTTGGTAAGTCAAGTGTCTAAGCCTTCACCAACATTCCACATTCATCCGCTGTTATTATAGAAATGAATTTAGCTTTGTTAATTGTATCTATTACGTGTCATACCATCCACTCAGACTGGAAGTATCCAAGGAACAGAAAAAGGAACTGCTTTTGTTTATGAAAAGTACGTGTGATAAGGAAGAATACAGAAGAGCATACGCCATCAAACAAAAGTTGGAAGGGATACCTTACCGCAAGATAGCAAAGGACATGAATGTCAATTATCGCAGTGTGTACGACTGGATTGATAATTACAGAAAAGATGATCTGGATGGCATAAGAAACAAGAGAAAGAATGGTGGCAGAAGGCCGGTGATATCCACCGCTAAAAATAAGGAGATGATAAAAGATATAGTACTCAACAAGTCGCCCACAACGTTTGGTTATCTGAAAAACACTTGGAGTATAAGGTTACTGGCTATCCACCTGACCTCACTTTTAGGTATGAATGTTAGTCCCAAACAAACATGGAGGATTGTCCATGACCTTGGTATAGTGTACAAGCAACCAAAGCTTGTGTTGGAAAAAGAGGAGGATTATGAGAAAAAGAAGGAGAAGATAGACAGATACAAGAAGGTTTCTCGGGCTCTTTTAAAAAAAGATACTCCTAGGGTTTGAAGATGAAACCTGGTTATATACGAAACCGTATATAACCAGAACATATATGACGAAAGGAGAACAGCAAGAGATAATTCACAAGGGAACTAAAGAGAAAGTCAACGTTTTCATAACACTGCTTTATCCATATAACCTGCCTTGTTGCATGATTCGTAAAACAGTTAATCTAAGGTATGTTTCTTGCGAATTGTGTTAATTATTATTCATCAATCGACTGTTTAAGTTAAAAATAGTTAAAAAATAACCGAAAAAATAATCGTGCAACAAAGCACATATAACCGAATCAAATTCAACACAACAGGTAAAACAAGAAACAGTGACGATTTCATAAACCATCTAAGAAGCATCAAAAGATACGTACTAAAAAGAAACATCAAACGATTCATTCTTGTTATCGACAACGCATCTTTTCATGTCAGCAAAAAGTCAACTAATTATATCAAAAGCCAGTCTGAATGGCTTACAGCAGTGTATCTACCAAAACGATCACCCTTTCTAAACCCTGTGGAAACCAAAATAAACAGGAATCTGAAGAAAGATATCTGTGCAAACTATTGTTATGAAACAAAGGAGAATCTGTTATGTTCTGTACGAAAGTATCTTAGAAGAATGGGATGTTGGCCTAAGATATGACACTTATACCAATTAGCATATATTATCAAACAGCTCTCAACAGATAGTTTCTCATATTAAGACCAAATCTTTTGGTTCTAAAATAATTGGATATTTTTTGCCTAAAATCCTCAAAGGAGGCGTAATATTGTAAAATAAGCAAGTCATGTTTGGCTATATTCCACATCTCCTCAAGTATCATAAACTCCGGAGATGCTGTAGGTAGGTATACTGGTATGAGAGTGTCCTTGTTCTCTTCCAAGTACTCTTTCACCCGTCTGGATTTGTAATGCTGTGGTGCTTTATCAAGAAATAGATAACACCTTGGAAACTTTGAGTGGATTATGTTCAGAAAGTCAAGGAAGGTATCGGCATTGAATTTGTTGTACTGTCTGAAGAGCTGTCTACCTCTGATATCGACTGCACCAAAAAAACAGGAATACTGATGCGATCCTGATATTCTGACTACAGGTCTCTTGCCCTCTTCAATCCAGACCCTTTTAACAAGGGATTCATAAAAGAAGAATGATTCATCCTGCGATACTATGGTAAAGTCTTTCTTGCTCTTCTTCTTTTGGTGTTGGTGGGAGCGGGAGGTACCCACAAATATTTGTTTGACCTTTTTTTAAATTCATCCTTCTCTTCTGCAGAGGCAGTGTTGATATGAACCTTTCTTGGAACCTTCTGTTTAAGAC
>JAKDMR010000402.1 GCA_030452275.1 Candidatus Nitrosocosmicus sp.
CTTGTATTGATTTTTAGAAATAATGATTTCCTATCAGATCCATTAGATCAAAATACTGAAAAAGGTAGCAAAAACAATAGCAGTAATGCCAAAACTAATGAAACTATGTATTGGCAACAATTTATAGCAAAATTACAAGTTTTAAAAAATATTAATCAAGAAATAAATAAACAGATTTCAAACCTAAATGTCCTCAAAAAACAGATCGATATTCTAATTACCAATAAGCAACAGCTTGAAAAAGGCTACACGGATGTAGTTTCTAATCTAGAAAGTATATTATTAATAATACATCAATCCCTCGATGCAGCCAGACAGTTCAACGAAGATATAGACAAGAAAAAAGTAATGCCTATCCCAATAGTTTTTCCAGTCCTTGTAAATTTTGATTCCTCTTCAAATGACAAACTAGATGAAAAGAAAGAAAAAAACAAAACAGACAAGTGAATTGAAAATGCCTTATTGGTGGTGGAGAATTACTAATGGATCTGAAAAGGAACAAAATTTCTCACTAGAGGAATCAAAGTTATCAATTAACTCAGGGTGGGTCATGATCCATTTTATTGATTTTACATTATCTTACGCTTTACCTGGGAATCTATTATATGCATATACTCAAGTGCACATCGCCGTCTCCTATCACTCTTAATTTTTATCTTGTAATAGTAATAAACAATTAATTGAAAGGGTAATTTGGTTAACGAAAGTGACACATAGATATCCATGTAACTGCGAAACTAATTGTACTTTTTAGATCAATCAATTTTCAATGTTTTATTAGCTACTATTACACCTATTAGTAACATAGTAGTAGCAAAGATTAAGAGATAAAAAAAATACACCCAGTCAGCATTACCAATATTACCCGAAATAATAATTTCTCTCCCAAACGTAGACGAAAATGAAACGGGATTTAGGTCTGAAATTGTTTGCATCCAAGGGGGAAAGTTTTCGTTTGGAAACAGTGCGGTGCTAGCAAACATCAGAGGAAGGTTTATGAAATTGGATATTACGGTGGGAATTTGCCAATCTGAACTTTTCATAGTTAAAAATAGATATATCGAAGAAAGACCTAAACTTAGAAGGAATAATGATACTATAAAAGCTGCTATTCCCATCATGTCTGGAACTTGTACGCCAAATAACATTACTCCAGCAAAGACGATAGGAACTTGCAGCATTCCGCGAGTTGATGCCCCTAATACTTTAGATAGGAATATAGTATGATTTCTAGTAGGTGTGACCATTATTCTTCTAAGATATCCAGATTTCTTATCCTGAATAAGACTTAATGAACTAAACATTCCTACAAATAACATCGAAGTAGAAAGCTGTCCAGCCAATAGAAATGCTATGTAATTATCCGTATGAAAAAAATCTTCAAGAAACAATCTTGGCGCGGATGCAAAACTGCTCCCAAAAAAAATTATCCACAATAAAGGTTGGACGATGCTTAACACGATTATCGCTGGACTTCTAAATGTGGTTTTTATTTCCCTTATATATAGTCCGTTAAGTTGATTTAATATTTTGATCATTATAGTCTTGGCTTCTTATACCTGATTATGACCGACTCTATTTTTGATCATAGGCTGCTTCTTCTATTTCTTCAAATCGCTTTCCTGTAAGTTCTAGGAATGCTGACTCCAAATTTGGTTTTTCTATCTTGATTGATTTAATAAGGGCTGGTCCAAACTCTGATATTTTAGAAATTAACTCTGGCAAAATAGTCTCTGCAATTCCTACTTTAATACGTAACCTCAAAGAGCGATCCGATGGCATTCTTTTTTCTCTACCACTATTTTCCAAACCTACTTCAATTATTTCTAGTATTCCACTAACAGCTTCTAAAACCTTGTAGTCGAAATATGAGAAGAAATCAATTTCCACAATGTCGACGTTGGCTCCAGACTTTAGCTGTTGTGGTGAGCCGCTAGCTACAATTTTACCATTATTAATTATCGCAATATCATCACACAATACATCAGCTTCTTCGATGTAATGAGTAGTTAATAGTATCGTGACTCCGTATTGCGTATTTATTTTCTTTATCAGTCTCCAAAGCAATCTTCTAGAATTTACGTCTAGTCCAATTGTTGGTTCATCCATAAATAGTACCTTGGGATCATGCAATAGTGCCATGATGATTTCCAACTTCTTTTTCATCCCAGTCGAAAATTTTCCAACCCTTTTATTGTCTTTTTCATCCAATTCCAAGTATTTCAACAAACCTATTGCTTTTTTCTTCCAAGTACTGTTCAAACTGTGTAACCTAGATTGAATCCAAATATTCTCCATTATTGTAAGAGAGTCATCTAAAATGACCTCCGATGAAATCCAGCCTATATTTTCTTTCACTTTTAAGGAATGAGTAGTAACATCATATCCTGCAACCAATGCTTTCCCTTGAGTTGGTTTAGATAAACCAGTTAACATCTTAATCACTGTAGTCTTACCGGCTCCATTTGGACCTAATAAGCCAAATATACTTCCGCTTTTTATTTGTAAATTTATTTGATCAACGGCAGTTTGTGACCCATACACTTTAGTGAGTCCAATACATAACACTGCATTTTCTTGACTACTAGAGGTAGAATTAACCAGATGTCAAAATCACACTTTATGTTCAATCGGAGGTGATAAATATGTTAATGCTTATAAATATAGAATTATTGCCTAGATTTGATCTTTTCTCGATTTATCTTAACATTCATCCTTGACAAAAATCAACAGGTGCCTGGCATCTCTGTCATCTTCCCAAAGGGATCCAATAAATTATTTAGTGGTCGAACAAGATCTAGAGTCATGAATTTTTCAATTTATAGTGTTAAATATAAATAATAAATTG
>JAKDMR010000403.1 GCA_030452275.1 Candidatus Nitrosocosmicus sp.
GAATGATGATATCAAACCCATTAAATTACATGAACATGATCACTCTATTCCTTTTTAGATTTAGATTTAGATATATTGATATCCTTCTTTATGGTTGAGTATCGATTTAGAAACAAAGTTCTAAAATATTTTTGGCGATATAATTTGATTAGTCAGTGGACAAAATTAATTATAAAAGTAAACAAGAGACTTTTTAGTTTCTTGTCGATACGGCCTAAGATATGTTATGACCATTTAGTCTAAATGAGTTCTTAACATCCAGGCCATTTTTTCATGAATTTCCATTAAACCTATCAAAAAATCATTAGTCCCCATGTCATTATATTCCTCATCGCATTTCTCTGCACTTTTTCGTAGATATTTTATGGTATTCTCATGATCAGTTAATAGATTTGAAATCATTTTTAGATCAGATGGATATTCACCAGGATATTCCTTCAAATGGGTAATACACATAAACTCATTCATTGTCGCCACTGTGGCTCCACCTAATTGCCTGACTCTCTCTGCAACCTCGTCAATCATCCCATCTAATTTTTCATATTGTTGCTGAAAAAATTCATGACGCTCTTTGAAATCCTTGCCAACTACATTCCAGTGGTAATTACGAGTTTTTGTAAATAGCAGGTATTCGTCTGCTAGCAAGATATTAAGAATGCCTACAACCTCCTTCCTGTTTTCTACTTCGATTCCTATATCTATACTCTCTTTCATTTCATTGATTTGTTTTTCTAACATGAATTAACAATATGAAATAAAGTTATTAAACCTAATACGAATTTTTTAACCTTGAGACTATTCTTTGGAGAAACGCAATAGCCATATCCATCTATACATGGCTTAAACCTCTAGCCAAATGATTTAATTGCTCTAAAAGAGTCAAAAAAAGGACATGCTATTGAGAATTAAAGAGATTTATCGTGCATAGCAGTAAGACTTGGCTTATTTATTTCACTATCAGTATTTTTTAGATACTATTTTATAAATTCGGTAGTAAAATTAGACTGGATGAAGATAGTATTACTGGCAGGCGGCATAGGCTCTAGAGCAAGACCATTTAGTGATTATAGTCCAAAGGCGTTGATTCCCATTAATGGAAAGCCCTTGATTGATTATATAATAAAATATGTTTCTAAATTCTCCCAGATTACTGAAATCATAATAGTTTGTGAATTCGACTCACACGGAAAACAAATCATTAATTATCTAGAGGGTAAGGAACGAATTATTGGCAAGAAAATTATCTTTATCGAAGATAGAAAAAAAGGAACTGGTGGTGCACTCCTGGAGTGCATGAAAAGTTTGGAGAAGGAGTCTTTCTTCATGGTATGGTATGCTGACAACTTGTGTGCTCTGGACATAAACAGTCTTGTTGAGGAATATACCAAAATCAATACCGAATTAGGTGAAGGACTGATAGGAATAGTAGTAGCCAGGTCACACCGTAAAGAGGAAACAGGTAGGCTGATCTTGGACAAGAAATTTAGCAAAAATACGTACCTAATCAAGGAATTCAGTGAAAAACCTATTGTCAAGCTTGAACACCCCGAAGCATCAGGAATTTATCTTTTCAATAATGAAATTATGAGTTTTTTAAAATTAAGATCAAATGAGAAGGGTGGAAAAGGTTTTGATTTATCCTCAGATATTTTATCAAAAATAAGAATTGATGATAATAATGGCATCTATTGTTATGATATGTTTTATAGTGGAACAGACTGGATAGATATAGAATCACCTAGCTACTTAGAAAGAAATAAAAAACTAGTAGACAAGATTGTCTTGCAAATGGAATCATTGTATCTCAATTGACCGTAATAGCGGATGTCAATTTCAAGTGGTCAAAAAACTACTTTATTCTGAGCTGATCATCAAAGACGGGGGGTTAATATTTTAGTAACAGGACTACCGTTGATGCAAATAACAGTAGTTAATCCGACTCAGGATGAAACAAGGGTAGATCTGGTCCACACAACAATATTAATACCTCTACCTCAGGAATACTCCTACCTACACCCGCTTATAGCGATTCGGGAAATACCGATTAATCAGGAGTCACGATGATGACAAACAATTAACATTAATGATCAAGGAAAAATTTTGTTAAATTTTTCATATGTTTGATAATGGAAAATTGCATCAAAGCAGAAAAGAATCTACCAGATCCGATCAAGCACCTTTGTTCAATTTATCAGTAATCAAACCTTTTAATTGATTTTATACTTAACAGATTAATTCCTCCAAATGTTAATAGAGCTCTCATTGAAAAAAAATCCGTTGGGTTTAGCATTCCTAGGTAGACTGACTATGGACACTCAGATGTCCAAATTTGTGGTCTTTGTCTGCATTCTTCTTTTCATCTCATTATCAACAGAGCCATCATTGCAATTATTGCAAATCGAAGCATCTCCCATTGGATCTCGTAAGCATTATGTCTATGTCAGGGCGGGAATCATAAATGAGAATTAAGAGAATTTGTTAGACAATTATCTGCGTCAATTGGATGACTCAACTACAGCTGAAGTTATTGTGTATACTATTCCAAGTTTTAGTGGACACGGTATCATGAATGACGGACAAGAAATTCTAGATAGAGATACTCTTTCCAATTACATATTTAATGAATTATATCTTGATGGAATAAAAGGGATTGGCAAGGGTGGGAATTACAATGGGATATTATTGTTATTTTCTTCTAATCCCGACTCAGCTGGCGGTTCCATGCGGATTGAAGTTGGTAGAGGACTTGAAGGCAGCATTACTGATGGCATTACAGGAGAAATACTGAACACCTACCTAAGTCAAGTGTCATAGTTTCTGTCGTTATTCCACGT
>JAKDMR010000404.1 GCA_030452275.1 Candidatus Nitrosocosmicus sp.
CAACCAATACTAAAAACAACTATTGCTGGATAAAATAAAAATCTCAACAAAAATCAAATTCAAATATTCAAATATTGAATCGGGTTAAATGTATTTATCTTCCATTGACATATATTTATCCAAGCCAACTAGTTTATTAAATTCCTTAAATTTGATCATTTTGTGTTTTATTGTCTTTGTAGTACCTGTCTCTCTTAAGGTCTTAAAAGTTTCCAATATCGCAAATGTAGAGGCATATAATCCGGAGAGTGGAAACAGTGCAATCTTATATCCCAATTCTAACAATTCTTTGGAGGTTAGATTAGGTGTTATACCCTCCTCAATCATATTAGCGACAAGAGGAGCATTGATCTGAGTTGCAATTTCTTTCATATCGTCTAAAGAACGAGGAGCCTCCACAAAGACAATATCTGCTCCAATCTCTTTGTATAGTTTTCCCCTTTTAATAGCGTCTTTGATGCCTAATGGAGCCATAGCATCAGTCCTAGCCACAATTATGAAATCCGAATCTTTTTTCTTTGCGTCAATAGCTGACCTTAATTTTTGAGCATATTCCTGAGGATTGATAACTTCTTTACCTAGCATGTGCCCGCATCTTTTTGGCCAGACCTGATCTTCTAAAAAGATTCCAGAAGCTCCTATTCTTTGTAAATCATTTACCAGTTTTGATACCGTTAATGGGTTACCATATCCAGTATCCACGTCTACTATGAGGGGTATATCTACTGCTCGAGTAATCCGACGTGCATTTTCAACAGTTTCAGTCATACTCAAAAATCCAAAATCGGGTAATGCTAATAAGGAGGCCGATGTTCCATATCCAGTTTGAAAAATGGCTTCAAAACCTACATATTCAGCAATTTTAGCAGTCAATGCATCATACACACCTGGCATAACCAGAATATCATTTTTACGAGCTAGTAACTTACTTAATGACAAATGATAGTGTTTCTTTTGTCTTATTTATATAATTTTATTTGTGTAAAATGACCACTGTATGATTTTTGATATCTTATATCAAAAGCCAACCTACATCAGTAATGAGATAGAACCTCCGTCCAGCTACAACAAAAAATAACAATAAAGGCCCTGACCCAATTTCTGTTTTGCCTTTTCACAATTTACTAATTAGTCAATAATAATTTGATTATACATATGATTTGTACACAATGTTACAAAACGTTAGACTATATATAATCAGATATAGTGCTGGATTATGGGAATAACATGCTGGATTTAATAAGATTTATTATTATACTAGGGAAAGTCCTGACAGGTCATATGATCATCCTAGAACGTTAAATTTATTTTTGGCCACCGTGATTACGCATTAATGTATATTGGGAATGGAAGGAATAAATAAAGCATTTTTTGATATCTTTTAAACTAAATCTTTACAATTGTAGGAATCTAAAGGTTGGATAAACTATAGGTCTAAAATCCGTTTATGTCTTTCATAGGTTCTTATCATCATACAAATACTTAATTTGCAGGGGAATATGATTTATCTCCCTTTGAACTTTTCCAAACTATAAAACAATTCATTAATAAAAGAAGGATGAAGGGATTAGAGATATTCAGTTTAGGATTCAAATGATTTAATGGTCTTCAACTAAAACTCTAGACAGTTACCAATAACAATACTGATTCGAAGCTTACGTTCATCTCTTCGACATTTAAATCTAAAGTCAAAAGGGTATAATTATTATAATTATCACATGTTCCTTTTTTACTTCGACTTTTTTCAAATATCTATCAATACAGATTGAAACTCCCGATAGGGAGGATGTTTTTTCCCCTCCATAGTTTTTGATACCATATCATCGTAGTTTTCAAAAGTTACGCAATTTTCTTTTAGTGTGGCTCTTATAGTACTAAAAGAATCGGTACACATTACAAGTAATCCTGCATGGGCATATTCGTAAGCTTTGTTTGGACTAGTATAACCATGTGACCAATGGTTTCTCCACGGTAACAAACCTAAAGAATGATTAGACATTTCACTAAACATGTCTTGCCTATCAAGATAACCGCTATAACGAATTTTTTCATTTGATTTCCCAGCCCATCCAATTATCATAAGTTTTCCTATATTATGTTGATCGAAAATGTCAAACAATCCTTCGATATTTCGGTTAGGATACTTTTTCTTATTATGACCATCTGATCCTGCATACACACTCGATAGTTTATCAAGAAATTTGGGTTTTTCAAAACCATCTATTTCATTTCTCATTGGATAATTTGGGACAACAAAAACTTTTTCATTATCGCCGACTAATTTCAAGCCATTTGCTATTTCGTCAGATACAGTAATCGTCGGAACTGAAGATACTACTTCTCTTTCCCACCTAGACCAAAGACGAATAACATGATAATTTACGATTCTCGTTTTTGTTTGTCTCAGTAGATCAACCGGAAGTCTATTTAGAGGGGTTTTCTTATTTTTATTCAATTTTTCCATCTCTAACAAAAATTGCGATTGTTTTGACCAATATTCGTGATCATCATATACAAAAGGTAAATCAAATTCAATCATCATTCTAGCAGAAAATATATTATGGGCATGAACTAAATCCGGACGTGTTTCTTGGAGTATATTATTTATTTGTTTTTTAACAGCATGCCAGTAATTAGGAATTCCATATCTTGCTTTTGAGGTCCAATTAACTTCGTATAATTTTGAAAACGTATCTCGGTCATAGTTAACCGGTTTTAGTCCTGCGAAGATTAATTCATGTCCAAGGTTCAGAGCAGTTATAGCATACTTTTCAACCCTCCAATCAGGCAGACCTTCGTTAGATAAATGAAGGATTTTCAATTTTAAACCATTT
>JAKDMR010000405.1 GCA_030452275.1 Candidatus Nitrosocosmicus sp.
GCTGGAAGATACGACTAACGTGTTCTAATTACGCAAGAAGTCTTATGATGGATTTGTGTAATGCTATCAGGTCTAGGTTGTTTTAAAGTCATTAATTCAATCTACTCCTAATCCTGATATCTATTGGGAGAGACGGCAATCCTTGCCAATAGATATCAATTTTTCTTTTAGTGCATCTTCTTAAAGTCTGTTCATATATCTAGACCGAGGAATTTCTCCGCGCTCAAAATCTATTTGCCGTAGTAGTTTACGACGAATAGAATATGAAATATTTTTCGTATTCTCATATGTAGTCATATAATAATTATGATACAATATTCGTTATTTAATCCTTTTTAACGATCTAACTATTTATAACATTCAAATCATTATAATGATTATAATATGTTCAAAGAATCATTTAGAAAAAAACTAATAGAACAAGGATGGTTAGAGGCCGTAAAAGAAGGTGGAAATGAACATCAATCATGGAGACGAGTTAAAAATAATACAAAAACTGCCATTTCTGATCTAGTATTATTGTACGAAAAGTTACCTCAAGAAAAACGAGATGAGATTTTTAATCTCCAGAATTTTGAAGAATTATTTAATCAATTGTTGACTCCAATGGAGTCGAGTAACCAGACTAGATTAGAACTGGCCAATTATTTAATAAAAAAATTAATAATACTATTCAAACGCGAACACACATTGCAGAACAGAAATACCATAGTTCTTGGAAATGTCATAAATGAATATTTGGACAAAGCCTTGGAAATTTGTAAAGATATCTTTTACTTGAGAAAAATGAATAAAGTCCCAAAAGAAATTTCCAAAGAAGGTATTCGATATCTTTGTAGTTGGTCAGAATTGATAGATAGGGAGAAAAATAACTTGGAACAATTTATATCAGACAAACATGGTTTGTTTCCTTTTGAAATCAATATTGAACACAATCTATCAAAAAAATTTGAAATAAAGGGTAATTTTGAAGACCAAGGAAGAGAGAAATATTTCCTTAAATTATATCTTAATGAATCCAAGTCAGAAGCCAATCTTCTAATTCAAGATAAGAATGATTATAAAACAATTGATCAGTTCATAGTAAAACATCTAAACAATGAATATCTTCTATACTATAAAACTTGAAAGTAGAAGTCTAGTAACTTTTGGACGGGTTTTGAATCATATCTAAAGGAATACATGGTCAACAATAGATAACCATGTCATTATATCTAAATTTTGTTGAGGTATAATTTTTTGGACATCTAGTTTTGTTATCAATTGTTTAAACTTTATCTCCATTTCCTTTCTCAACTCGTCAATTTGTTTGTCCTTTTCATCAATCTTCTTCATGATAAAATTGTCATTGTGTTGATTTTCTTCGGCTAGTTCTAATAATTTATTTCTTAATTTATTTTCTTCATTTATAGTTAGGGAGTTTATTACTTTTAAATAATCATTTAATACTTCAGTCTCGGATGGCTTGTAATACGAATCTTTTAACCCATTACTATGTCCCATTAATCTCTCTACATTTGCACTTATCATTGTCTGTTCACAAATAGTCTGAAAAAACTTTCTAAAACCATGTGAACTCTTAAAATTATGATGTTTAGTATTAACGTCCAACTTTTCACGAATTCCTTGAACTTTCCACGCTCTATCCAAAAGGGATCTTATTCCCTCGCTATGAAATTGTCTTGGCATGTTTGCCAATCCAATTCTATGGCCATGAATTCTGTCAATTTTCTGCCATGTATCACGCATGAGCCAACTATCACCAGTTATATTCTCGCCATGAAGTTGACGAAAATCTACCCAATCTTTAATACAAAGATACGCCTCTGGTGTTAGAAATGAATAATACTTGTCTCGTGTCCCGGCGTATACAGTTAATTTAGCAGCCAACAATGTTTTCCTGTCTTTTGCAAGGTCGTTGGTGATTGTTTCATTGGTTGTGTAAATTGGTTCTATATGTTTCCATCTAATATAATCCCATGCACCTATTCTTATACCCGATGATATCATCGTTAATACAATAACTCGTAATCTTAGATCGGGATACCCATTGATTAATTTAGAAATTTCTTCTACAGTTGGTGGTCTATCGTCTGATGACTGAACGGGTGTAGGTAATCCTTTAGTAATTTTCTTCCAAAATATATGAATTTCATTCATTTCACAGAATAACTTTATTGCCTTGATGTAATTTCTCATCGTGCCTTCAGAGATTTCGCCTTTTTGTATTCTTACTTTTTGATAATTACAGTATCTCATAAGATTTGATTGAAATAGATCAGGATCATTTCTAGCAATAGAAAGTAGTTTGGAACACTTTTCTTATATATTGCCTTGAAGTGCGAGAAAGGTCATAAACTTGTTTAATAAAGAAGGATATTGTCTTTTTACGTCCGGAGATTTTAAGGCAAATGTAAAATTTTCATAAGGGGACAAATTTTGTCTCAGATAATCAGAGACCTCGTCGACATTTTTGGCGTATCTTGACTCATTGACCTCTACTGTTGGGGATATACTAGAAGATTTCGGGCGAGAACCTAATTCCATCTTTTCTTAACTAATGTAGTCAAAAACTCCTATTAATAGTGTGTAATTTACCGCGGGTTCGGTGGTATGTGAAACAAATTTGACTTTAATACCCAACCCAAAAAACAAGGTACCCAATTTCCATATTGTATGTGAATAAATTCTAAAGTTTGATGAGTGCAAATCATAACACCAAGAAGATTCAAAGATACACATTCTCTTCATAAAAAAATTAAATAATATGGATTTTTAGTAAAAATAGATTTTATATGTCAAATATCGATCCAGTAAAATACAAGGAAGGGC
>JAKDMR010000406.1 GCA_030452275.1 Candidatus Nitrosocosmicus sp.
ATTAGCATATTATGTAATATATAGTCACAATCTGGTGATCGGATTGAATTGGATTTTATTATCGGTAGTAGGAAAATTTTGTTTTTAAGAAAAGTTAACCTGTGTCACTTGCGACACATATGTTTAATTAATTTCCCTTAATATACCTATACACCGTTCCATATATATGCAGATCAAACGTTTAGTCAACTTATTCAACCTCATTTGTAAGTCATATCGTTTGATTTTTCTTCCTGTATTATCTTAAGTAATTTAGAAATTGCGATATTCACACAT
Source organism: Candidatus Nitrosocosmicus sp. (assembly GCA_030452275.1). Lineage (GTDB taxonomy): Archaea > Thermoproteota > Nitrososphaeria > Nitrososphaerales > Nitrososphaeraceae > Nitrosocosmicus. The sequence goes on from JAKDMR010000406.1 coordinate 277, forward strand.
CTTTTCATAAAGGTTGTTTGGACATTACGTAGGAGATCTATTCAATCAATCCCTTATCCTCAAATATTTTTCTTTGAGGTAGTGGTTAAACACTTACTCAATCCCATTTCAATTTGTATGATCCTGTGCTACATTTCGTAATTAATATTAGATATGTATTACACGTCAATCTCCCACCAAGCAACCCACGTAATCACCTATCTTGTTGTAGATGATGAAATCCAGCAGAGTATGTAAACCCGTTAGAATAAATTCTGGATTCCTTAACAATGAATGTGATTAGACAAAATCTTTACTATTCAAATGAAAAAAAAGTTAACCCTTATTATTTTGATGGTGACGTAATAATTAGAGAAATTTATAACGAATCTAATAGTAATGATCAGGAAGTTTATTTTGTAGAATTTGCTAGAAGTGCGTTAACTACTATTCATTATCATGAGACTGAGCAATTCTTAGTTCCTTTGTACGGGAATGGAGTGATCGGTGAAATCGATATTAACAAATCTAATTCTTTAGCCGACTTTACCTTTGAGAATCTAACCATAAGATCGCTTAAAGTTGGAGAAATTGTTTCAATTAAGCCTAATATTCTACATTTTCATGGTGCATCTCCTGACCAGAATTTTTCACATGTAGCATTTAGAAAGATGTTTGAAGCTAAGCCAGGCTCAGAGAAGGACGAACCAGTTCATACACAAACAATATGGGGTTATGAAATGATCGCTAGAGCAATAGGCTCCGAAGATCGATCTCAAATATTAAATGAATTGAATAGAGTGTCTGAAAAAATTCGGGGTGCCGTTTCTACATGGACAATAGACCAAAAGTTCTGACCTATAGGATATTAGGAAAGTGTGATGTTGGGATCAAAAAATATGGTGATTAGTTACTTTCGTTTTCGTTGATTGAAAGACTTTCTTCCAAGTTATTTGCTGGGTTGCTGATGCTTGTATCATTTTCAAAAATTGCAGTGTTATTTCCTTCTATGCTTTCGAATTCTTGGATTGTTTCGGTGTCGTTAGGATACATGTCGGTTGTATTTTGTGCAAATGCATTACAAAAGCTAAAACTCACTAGTATTGCTGCAAAAGCAAAAACTGCAACAATGATTGTCTTATTTTCCATTGGATAAAAAAGTATTAATGTATTATAAAAATAAATTGAAAATTATCATATTCCATTTCTACCTGGGACTGTCACTATAAGAATAATGACAGATATGGCTTGATTATCTTATTACTTTGTAAGATTATTTAGCCATCCTAGCTTTCTAAAATAGTATAGCATTATGATTACCGACCCAACTGAAAAACCCAAAGTAACGATTAAGGGCATAAAATCGATTAAATTGAAACTATAGTTCGTGCTCCCTGGGATATTAATATTCATTCCATAAAAGGTTCCGACTACCGTAACTGGAATTGATAATGTAAAAAGGATTGTCAAGAAACTCAATATCTTGTTAGTTTTCTCACTGCTAAGCATGTGATCTGTATCTTTGTATATCTCGATGGTTTCCTTTGACTCATCTAGTGCTTCAAGTACTTTGGAAACATGATCATTGATATCATTAAAATAAGAAATAAGGTCTTCTTCTTCCACGTCCGTAGAGAATTTTCTTACGTCCCTTGAAATGATTTCAAGCATGATTCGTTTTAGAGGGACTACAATCCGCCTAAGAGTAGTTATTTCTCTTCTCAACAGGGAGATTTCTTTTGCGATAGCTACTTTGTCATCAAAAACTGCATCCTCAATATCATCCAGGTTGCCAATTACTTTCATTAATATATGAAGTAAATCATCCACCAGAGTGTCTAGTATTGAATGCAAAAGGTATCCTGGAGAGTTTCCCATTATGTTTTGTTTGTTCTTTCCATTAGCCATTTTACAAGCCTGAAATAGCTCAGTGAGTGGTTTCAAGTCACCGTGATGAATAGATATTAAAAAGTCTTTTCCAATAAATAGCGAAAGTTGACTAAATCTAGGGGAAGTCTTTTCCTTTTGGGTCGTTGGAAACTGTAATATTATAAAAACATGATCCTCGTACCTATCTATTTTGGGCAATTGATTTTTGGACAAACAATCTTCGATGTTTAATTCATGGAGCGAAAACTTCTTGGAAACCAGGTCCATTTTTTCCCTGGTTGGTTGTTCGATATATACCCATTCCAATCCTCTGCTTCCCATTGACTCCAACCCTTGAAATCGATTAGATAACTTCATTTTACATAAACCTTGTTAGTCTCATTTAATTTCAATAACTCCCTACTAATTAATCTACTATGGATCGAATCTTTACTATATCTATATAGAACTATTTTCTAGATGGAAAATCCTTCAGGAAATTTGATTTACATCTGTGACAATTTTGTGATTCTGATGAAGAAAGGTAATTAATGTAATAGCAATTGGCGCATTGCTTTCGTACAAACCTTGATTCTAACATGACCGCTCCAGTATCTTTCTTGAGGATTAAAACATTCCTCTCATGGAGAGCAGATACTACTATATCAAATAATTTGGTTATTTCTTCTATGTTCCAGTTT
>JAKDMR010000407.1 GCA_030452275.1 Candidatus Nitrosocosmicus sp.
GGCTGTTCTAATATTGCTTCAATAGTAAGTTCTTTTAACAGAATTAAGTTAGTATTTATCCTTTTAATACTCACGATACTAACATACTATTAATGTCGTGTGTCTTATAGCAGTTCCGACAGTCTCTATATATGGGTCAAACAATTCACAAGATAAATGGAAGAGATGATAAAGCAACAGTAAATGTTGTTTTACCTATAACTTTCATAAAAGAACTACAGATTCAAAAAGGTGATTTTGTAGTAATTAACAAAGAAGACGACAAAATCATTATCAAAAAATTAGAGGTATAAAAAAATGACCAAAAGAAAAGAAATTCCTATTCTTATTGACGATAAACCTGAACTTAAACTTTACGAAGAGAATAAATCAATTAGAAATCTGCTGCCGGAGATATTAGAGTTATCGATTGCCAAATGTCCGATAAGTTGCAATAATTGTAAAGTGGTTTACTCAAACAAATCGACAGGGATTAAAATAATATGTTATTGCAGCTGCCACAATAAAGCACTTTTGGAGATTAACTAAAAATGTTTATTTCATCAAGTAATACTAATCAAAAGAACCCAATTAGTTCAAAAGAATTGACTAATTCACACAAGGTGGGTTTTAAATTAGTACCTTTATCAGAGAATCACGATCCAATAGATAGATGGACCCCAATTTATGAGAATCCTAATTATTGGAATGTTGAGGATTTTGATGATCCAAAGGTTAATTCAAAATTCAAAAATGTTGCGACCGCTTTGGGGAAAACCCACATCAGGGATTCTGAAGGTTGTGAACTGTATATTCAAGTATTAGATGTTGATTCTGAAAACGCTTGTACTCTTGTTAATACACCTTTATCTCAGCTGGTGGTTAACTATGATGAAAAACTAATTTCCAAGTTATATAGTATTTTTGAACATTCTTGGAGTATAACAGAAAATGAGTTCTCAGATTATACAATCCTTGATATTTTAAAGATGTTTACGTTTGTTACAAAGACTAGAAAAAAATACGGCTACCATATCTGGTGGCTATCGCATAACCAAAATATAGCGATACGAAAAAAAGATTGCAAAATAGATAGTGTTTTTGAAATATTAACTGACAAGCAAGGTCTATGCACCTTACCTCCATCAACTCACAGAGATGATAAGAAATTCAGATACTATGCTCTAGGCTTGACTGATAAAATATTACAAAGCGATGATTTATACACACTGTTCATAGAACTTTTCAAAGGTTGTTTGATAGAAGACTATGAGGAAAGGAAAGATAATGGTAATTTAAATGAGAATATAGAAGGTATACGATCAAAGAACAACATAAAACCTCTATTTTACGATCTTTCACCCAAAGTTATTCAAACATCTATTGATTATCTTTTGCCATATTATATAGTAGGTGATAGACATAACTTTGCATTAGCATTTTCTGGAACAGCATTTCACTTTGGAATAGCCAAAGAATCGACTACAGTAATAATGGAAGGAGTATGTGATAAGTCAAATGATTACAAAGAAAAGAATAGCAGGATTACTTCATTAAATGCTACTTATAGAAATGGGATTGAGGGTAAACCGGTTATAGGTGGGCCAACACTAGTAGATCTTATTGTACGACTCAAAGATTATGATATTGCATTTGCAAATAACGTAATAGAAAACCTAAAAAAATTATGGCAGACTGATATCGATGAAAAAGAAAAGGATAATGATCAAGATAAGAACAACAGCAAAGATAACAAAGAGAAGAACCAACCCAAACCAAAAAACATTCAGGAAGTGCTGATGGATATTGCCAATGAAAATATTGAAACTCTATTTAAAGATCAGTTAAATGAAGGATTCGCTTCTATCTTTATCAAAGACCACTATGAGATAATTCCGTTAAGATGTAGTAGATTCAAAATGTTCTTATCAAAAGTATATTATGAAAGTACAAATAAGGTAGCCACTGCCGAATCAATAAACAATGTCATTAGTATATTGCAGGCTAAAGCTGAATTTGGAAGTCTACAATATACTTTATCACTTCGAGTAGCAGAGTATGATGGAAATATGTATTATGATTTAACAAACGAAAAACATCAAGTTATAGAGATTTCAAAATCAGGTAGTTGGAAGTTAATCGATAAGTCTCCGATTCCTTTGTTTAAAAGATATAACCAGACACCTCATGATTTACCCTTTAGCGATACGAACTTTAGTTGGAAAATGGACCCGCTGGATGATTTTATTTCTAATCTGACTAACATCAAGGACAAGGAGACCAGATTATTAGTAAAGGTAGCAATAATCTCGTTTTTTGTACCAGACATTCCGCATACTTTGTTAATCATTCATGGTGGAAAAGGAAGCGCAAAATCTACATTCATGTCATTAATCAAGTACATAGTTGACCCTTCTAAACCCACACTTTTAACGATTCACGATGACAAGAAAGAGTTTATTCAGCAATTAGCTCACAACTATATGGCTGCATATGATAATCTAAAATACAATCCAAAGTGGCTTTCTGACGAAGCATGCAAAGCAATAACAGGAATTGGTCAAACCAAAAGAGTAAACTATACAGATGACGAAGACAAGATATATGAATATAAACACTGCTTGCTGTTTAACGGAATAAACATTGTTTTTTCCGAACCCGATATAATTGATAGAAGTATAATCATTGATTTACCATCGATAAAAAAGGATAAAAGAAAAACAGAACAAGAAATACTTCAAAAGTTCTTCGACCTTAGACCAAAAATACTACGATATATTTTTGATATTTTATCCAAAGCAGTAGTAATAAAAAGTGGATTATACATTGAAGACCTTCCAAG
>JAKDMR010000039.1 GCA_030452275.1 Candidatus Nitrosocosmicus sp.
GTTAGAGAAGACTTCATAAAAAGCACCACCTACTTAATATTAATTTAAATAAATCATTTCAATTTTAACAATTAATTGTCATTCATCCTCTCTGAAGAAACAGGTTATTTGATCTTCATCGGGGGTGGTCTGATAATGACTGTTATTGTATTGTTGCTCATTTTTGTGGATACCAAATGGCTCGGCACAAGAAAAACATTTGAGTGGTTTTCTACAGCGGGGAGGAGTATTAAAAGTGGCCTTTTGGCATCATCCGTAATATCTGCTTGGATTTGGGCTGCAACACTTTTAGAATCATCCACTGTCGCGTATAAATATGGCATAAGTGGCCCATTTTGGTACGCTGCAGGGGCAAGTATACAAATCATCCTTTTTGCTGTGATTGCTCTTGAGTTGAAAAAGAGATCTCCCTCTTCTCATACTTTTACAGAATTTCTCTACCTTAGATTAGGAAAGTTTGGTCACAAGGTATTCTTGCTTTTTGCTTTACTGGCCAATTCTATCGTTATGGCTATGCTTGTGTTAGGAGGGGCCGTAGTCTTGAATGCTCTAACGGGAATTGACATTGCAATAGCTTGTTTTATAATACCTTTGAGCATAATGATGTATACTTATTTTGGAGGCTTGAAGGCCACTTTCTTTGCAGACTATCTAAATACTTCATTTATTTTTATAGTGATTCTGATTTTAGTAGTGGGTATTTATTTCTTCAATCCACATATAGGGGGAATAACAGGATTATTTGAAGGCCTGCAATTGGCAAGTACTCTTAATCCTGTAGAAGGAAACTCAGGGGGTTCATTCTTAACTTTGGCTTCAATTGGCGCCCTTATTTTTGGTATTATCAATATAATTGGAAATTTTGGAACAGTTTTTGTAGATCAGGCCTTTTGGCAGAGGGCCATTGCAGCACGACCTAAATCTCTAATAAAAGGATTTTTCATAGGTGGACTGGCTTGGTTTGCTATTCCGTTTGCCCTTGCCACTTCTTTGGGACTCGCAGGGATTGCAATGCATTTAGATCTGTCTCCTTTGGAAGTTAGTCATGGATTAGTTGCACCTATGACTATCTCCGCTCTTTTGGGAGAAGTAGGTGGTATTCTAATATTGACTATGCTATTTACTGCAGTAACATGCGCCGGATCAGCAGAACTTGTCGCGTTCTCTTCTCTATTCACATTTGATGTTTATAGAACCTATTTCAAACCATCGGCGTCTGGTAGGCAATTAATGCGTATTTCAAAATATTCTGTATTGATGTTTGGATTCAGCATAGGCGTACTTTCTTTATCTTTGTTCCATATAGGATTGAACTTACAGTATATTTATTTATCAATGGGTATACTCATCGGCTCCGCCGTAGGACCAATATCTTTGTCTTTAATATGGAAAAAAACAAACAAGATCTCTGCTTCTATTTCAGCATTATGTGGACTTTTGCTGGGTGTTTTTGTATGGCTTTTTTCCGCTTTTTCTTTATATGGGAATATCTCAGTTGCGTCTACCAGTCACGATATTCCTCTCCTCTTGGGCAATTTAACGTCCTTTGGATCTGGATTTGTTCTTGTTATTTTAGGGAGTTTAATTAAACCGGACAACTTTAATTACAATATTACGAAGCAGCGAATCGTAGTTGCAGAGGAAAGAATCAGATCTTTGATAAAAGAAGATAATGATGAATCGTCATTAAAGAAGGGAACTATATTTGGGTATAAATATGGAATCTTTTTTACCCTCATTTTGGTTGTGATCTGGCCATTACCACTTTTTTTTTCTGGGTATATATTTTCCTACGAGTTTTTCTTGTTTTGGATTTTACTAAGTATTGTATGGACGATATCTGCAGCTTGTTTTCTTATAGTAAAACCGATTATTGAATCAAAACGAGAAATTTCAATTGTTTTATCAAATCTTTTATTTATTATCAGATCAAAGTTTCAAATTAAAAATTATGACAATAAATTTTCTCTATCCAAAAACATTACCTCTGAAAATCCTATCAATACAAGTTCTAAGCGAATTCTAGTCGCTGTTGATGGTTCCATGTCTTCAATAAGAGCATTAGATTATGCTAGCCATGCTTTCCAAGTCGACTCTATAATTTACGTGGTACATATAATTGAATGGCCTGATGACTACGAACAAAACACAGAGTACGATACTGATCTAATGAAAAGAGTCGAGAAAGAAGGACGACTAGTATTGTCTAGCATCCTTATAAAGAATTCTAAAAGATGTGAAAGAGTTGTCAAAATAGGGGATCCTGCTAACAAAATTATTAAGACTGCCAATGATTTGAATGTAGACATCATCGTTCTTGGAACAAAAGGGTTAGGAAATTCTGATGATCTTGGGCATGTGACAAGGAAAATTCTTTCTGAATCTAACAAGCCAGTATTATTGCTAAACTAATTTTATGAGATTAATAGATTTTTTATTTATTAATAAACTGATATTTAATACAAATCGTTAAACTATACCTGTACAAAATCCTTGTATGGGCATACCCACATTTACATCAGGAGATCCTCTTTTGGATTCCTTCTATATCCTGTTTAATGGCATCTCTCAAGTTCCTCTAATAGCTTCACCAGTGACTGGTATCTTAATCCTTGCAGGTGTACTATTAGCTTCTCGAAAAGCTGGTCTGATGATGGTAGCAGCTGGTTTGATAGGTGCCGGAATAGGTATAATATTAGGTGCTGATATTGGGCTGGTCACTTTTGGTCTGTTTGGATATAATTCTATATTAACAGGGATGGCATTCTGGTCAGGACCTTTTGTAAAAGCCAATAGGGTAACACTGTCTATTTCGATATTTGGTGCAGTCATTACTGCAGTTGTTTGGATGACCTTCGCACATCTTATGGGAGATATGTTTAGTCCAGATCTACAGGGTGGAATAGCAAATTCTGTTGCAATTCCTGGATTTACATCATCATTTATTTTCACCACTTGGGCAATGATGTATGCCAGTAAGCGCTATGGGTACGATGTTTGGCCTGAAATTCCCAAGTCTGCTAAAGAAGATAACATTCCCGGAAGCGATAATCCTCTCCAAATAAAGCCTGAAAACTTCAAATGGACAGCTAAAGAATTCATTATAGCAACATTCAAGGGAGTATCTCAGGTAACCTTTGTTGAGAATTGGAAGACTGGTGTATTCTGGGTTGTAGGACTTACCTTGGCTTTTGAATTAGCACCACTTATATCTGGAGTTCAGGATAGACCTTGGTTTACAAATGCATTTACATCACAATGGAATGAATATTCGCCGTTGTACTTGGCCGGACTCATGGCCTTTATAGGATCTGCAATAGGCGCAGCTTTATCCATACTAATGAAGTTACCGACGCAAGAAACCCGAATTGGTTTACATGGATTTAATCAGGTACTGGTAATGATTGCATTGACCAGTTTTATACCCTTCACTTGGCAATCGTTCTTAATGGCTGTGCTCGCTACTGTAGCTTGCTCGGTAGTTGTTATGCCTGCACTTCAACGGTTCTTTGGACAATGGGGACTGCCTGCACTCACTGGGCCATTTGTATTCACTGCATGGGTATGGTTAATCGCAATCTATGGATTTTCCAATATTCCAGCAGGAATAGGCTGGTCTAGACCCGGTTAGTTTAAAACCAATTTCTCCTTTTTTTCGATCAAGTAATTGAACAATCTTTGCAATTATTATTTTCATGTCTTTACTGCCAATTCCATTAAAGTAATATTTTACATCCATTATCCTATTATGATGTCTGAATTTGAGATAAATTTAAAAAAAATTAAATCCGATTCTAAAATGTCAGATAGTCAAAAAATTAAAATGTTTTATGATTTAATGCTTGCTCGAAATATTGAACCTATTGTGTTGAGGCTTTCGGGATACGTTAAAAACAAACCCATGAAGATTGACTATCTTCTTACATTTACTCCAAGTAGGCTTATCATATTAAAAAAAAATAAAATGAGAAAATTGATAGATCCAGGCTATGTTGCCGGACTTGGACCTTATCTTTATTATATTTTGTCTGAAAAAATAGAATACTCTGACATTGAGATAAAAGATTCATTTATTTCTAAAAAAGAAGATTCAGTAGAAGCGGCACCAGCAGCAGATATGTCTGACGAAGTTTCCATCAAATACTCTGATATGAAAAAAATAGTATTTTATTATGATACCAAAACTTTAGTTTCTAATATGCTTGGCACTGCTGTAAATGAAAATGTACTTGTCATTCATACAGTGAAAGAAAAATATGAATTCAGACTCGCGACTAGAAAAAACGGTCCCTACAACAAAACATTCTATTGGTTAAAGACGTGTTTACCTGTTAAAATTTCTGATAAATGAAATCCAATTTAGTCGACATCGACTAAATAGCCAATAATGGTAATTGTTCATATATATTGATTATTATTTCGAATTTTAAAATAACTCACTAGGTTTGTTATATGTGAATTAAACATGATGTTAGCCCCAAGAGAGATTGAAAAAATGATGATTTGGACGGCCGCCCAAATCGCCGAAGGGAGAAAAAAGAGAGGAATAAAACTAAACTATCCGGAGTCAATTGCTTATATAGCAAATTATATAGTAGAAGGCGCACGTGAAGGAAAATCGGTCGCAGAATTAATGACATCTGCAAGAAATGTTTTAAAACGAACAGATGTTATGGATGGAATTCCTGAAATGATACATACGGTACAAGCAGAAGCCACATTTCCAGACGGGACAAAATTAGTTACAGTTCATGATCCAGTTCAATAGGTGAATTATAAATGACAATTATAATTATTTCTAAATTGAATTTAAGCGGAGGTTTTAATTTACAATGATTCCTGGAGAATATGTTTTATCTGAAAGCGATGTACCTTGTAACGAAAACAGAAAGACCATAAAGATCACGGTAAAAAACACTGGTGATAGGCCATCCCAAATAGGATCGCATACACACTTCTTTGAAGTTAATAAGGTATTGGACTTCCCTAGAAAGGATGCTTTTGGTTATAGGCTAAATATAGCCGCTGGAACTTCTATAAGATTTGAACCAGGCGACACTAAAGAAGTTGAACTGTGTGAATTAGGTGGATCAAGAGTTTGTTTTGGATTCAATGGTTTGACCATGGGAAGTATGAAATCAACAAATATAAGAAAATCTGCATTTGAAAAGGCAAAATTCTTTGGTTTTAAAGGAATGGATAGTAATTAGGAGAGGATGGAAATGGTTTTAAAATTAACTAAAAAACAATATACTGATCTTTATGGTCCAACCCGAGGCGATAAAATTCGATTAGCTGATACTGATCTTATGATCGAGGTTGAAAAAGATCTCATATCTCATGGTGATGAATGTGTTTTCGGAGGTGGTAAAACACTTCGAGATGGTCTGGCACAAACACCAGGGGTTACTAATGCAAACGGTGCCTTAGATTTTGTTATCACAAATGCTGTGGTACTTGATCCTGTCCTAGGGATCGTCAAAGGTGATATAGGTATTAAAGATGGCAAAATAGCCGGGATAGGAAAAGCCGGTAATCCTTTGGTAATGGATGACGTTGACAGAAATATGGTAGTATCTGCATGCACCGAGGCAACAGCCGGTGAACATACAATATGTACCCCAGGACACTTCGATAATCATATTCACATGATTTCTCCTCAACAATACGTTGATGCAATTAGCAATGGTATTTGTAATATGATAGGCGGAGGTACTGGTCCTGCTGATGGTACCAATGCAACTACTTGCACACCAGGTACATTTAATATTAGCAGAATGCTGGAAGCCGTAGAGGATACCCCTATGAATTGGGGATTCTTGGGCAAGGGTAATGATTCTCATCCCTCCCTAGCGACACAAATGGAACAAATTGAAGCCGGTGCTTGTGGACTAAAAGATCATGAGGATTGGGGAACTACGGCTGCCGTTTTAGATGCATCACTTCGAGCTGCAGATTTAACTGATGTTCAGGTTGCAATCCATACTGATTCAATAAATGAATGTGGATATCTGGAAGACACTGTAAATGCAATAGATGGAAGAGCCGTTCATACCTATCATACAGAAGGAGCAGGTGGTGGTCACGCTCCAGACATAATGGCTATCGCTGCCGAACCAAATGTTTTGCCTTCTTCAACTAACCCTACTAGACCATTCACTGTTAATACTATTGATGAACACCTTGATATGCTCATGTTTTGTCATCATCTTAATCCTGCTGTTGCAGAAGACGTCGCTTTTGCAGACTCTAGAATTAGAGCCGAAACAATAGCAGCTGAGGATGTATTACATGATGAAGGTATACTTAGTATGTATTCATCAGACAGTCAGGCTATGGGTAGAATTGGAGAGGTCGTAATTCGTGCATGGCAAACTGCCGACAAAATGAAAAAAATGAAAGGAAAGCTAAAAGATGAGGAAGGAGACAACGACAATTTAAGAGCAAAACGCTATATTGCAAAAACAACAATTAACTGTGCAATTACTCAAGGTGTTTCAGATCACCTTGGCTCACTAGAAGTAGGAAAGTATGCTGATATAGTCATGTATAACACTCCATTCTTTGCTGCAAAACCAAAAATGGTCTTTAAAGGTGGATTTATTGCTTGGTCTATAATGGGAGATCCAAATGCATCAATACCAACACCTGAACCGGTATTTTATAGACCAATGTTTGGTGCTATGGGACGTGCTGTAAAGAAAACATCTTTTACTTTTATGTCCAAAAAAGCAATAAAACTAGGTGTTCCAGAGAAATTAGGCTTGGAAAAGACTGTTTTACCTGTAAGCAATTGCAGAACTATAGGAAAGAAAGACATGATGTGGAATGATAAAACACCAGAAATTAGGATAGATCCTGAAACATATGAAGTAAAGATTGACGGGAAGATCGCTACTGTTGATCCAGCAAAGGAACTAACTTTAGCACAGAGATACTTTATGGCCTAAGGTTTCATCCCAACTTTTTTTTATTTCTAAAATCTTCTTTCTTTAATTTCTATTCAGAATTTATTATTTCTATACATTTATCTCTTGGTCTTTAATTTTAAAAAATATGTCTTCACCACAAAATTTTGGAGTTTGGAAGCCAATTGCTGAAAATATTGAATTCAATGCTTTAGAGTCTAATTCAAACGCGGTAATGGCCGTAGCTGAAACGGTGAGAACCACCCTGGGACCAAAAGGCCTGGATAAACTTTTGATCGATCAAGCAATGAATAGGCATGTATCTAACGACGGTGTTACTATATTACTTTCATTGAGAGCAATTCATCCTGTCGCAAGAATGATAGTAGAAATTGCAGAAAGGCAGGAGCAAAAAGTAGGCGATGGAACAACAACGGCTGTAATTTTGGCAGCTGAGATGATCAAAGAAGGTAAAAGATTAATTCGTGAACTTGCGGTGCATCCCACTAAGGTCGTTGAAGGCATTGAAAGTGGTATAAAACATTCTTGCGAATTGCTAAAAAACAGTGCCATAAAGATCAGTATTGATGCTCCTGAACTCGATCAAATCGTAAAAACGAGCTTGTCATCAAAATTGGATGGTCGAGTATTGCATACGTTGGTAGTTAATGCGTTACGTACTGTAGGAAAAGATGCAATTTACAATGGATTATATGATTTTGATAAGGCAGTACAGGTTATAAGAAGAGTAGATATTGAGGATAAAATTTTTAATGGTATTGTTTTGGAAAGAAAAAGAATCGATCCAGAACTTCCCAGCAAAGTTGAAAATTCGAAAATTCTAATTTTGAGATTGGATTTAAAACCCGTAAAAGAGTCATGGATCAAAGAAAATAGTAAATATCAAGATATCCTTACTATGGAAAAAGATCGATTGGAAAAATCAAAAAAAATTGTTGATACCCTAGTTGAAACGGGAGCAAATACTCTTTTTATAGCTTCACCTGAAGTGGATCAAATAGTTGAAGATCTTTTTGTATCAAAGGGATTATTTGCGGTTCACATTTCAAACGAAGAAATAGAATATTTGTCAAGATATACGGGCGCAAAACCAGTGCGAACACTAGATGATCTAAAAAATAAAGATATCCTTGGTGTTTCTGAGAAAATATACGAGGATGAGGATAACGGTATAATATATTTGGAAAATGGCAGAGGAAAGAAGATCATCACTGTGCTGATATCGGGTTCTACAAAGGAAACATCGTTAGAGAGATGGAGATCAACAATTGATGGTATAAATGCTGCAGAAGCTGCATTAAATTACGGAATTGTTCCAGGCGGTGGTGCTGCCGAATTGCATATAATTGAAAAAATTAAAAAACTCAAACTCAGTGGATTGGAGCAAGTAGGCCTAGAAGTGGTAACATCTGCACTCGAAAGTATTATGAGACAAATATTAACAAATGCCGGATTTAACGGTTTAGAAAAAGTAATGAATGCTAAAGCTTCTCCGGATGGCTATGGAGTTGATATTGACAGTGGTGAAATTGTAAATATGGTTTCTAAAGGCGTTTTAGATCCAGTTTTAGTAAAAACAATGGCATTGGAAGCATCAGGCGAAATGGCCAAATCTGTTTTAAGGATTGATAAGAATTTAGCTGCAGACGACCTCAATCCTCAAGCACTTGCTGATTCAAAAAGGTGATTACTATTGCAAATTAGACATTGTACTGAAAAATCTAATGTTGATGATTCTATGTTAATCATAGATCCTTTGCAAATTAGACATGTAATTGTCAAATTTGGAAAATTGTCTTCGATTTCAGGTTTGATAGAGCCCAAATCTCACCTCAATCTTGATTATCCTTATCACTTGGTAAGACAGTGTGTGGTAGCTCAAAAATTTGAGGTTGGTTCAAAAATTGAAATATATGATGGAGGACTAGTATTTGCCGAATTAAATCCTAGCAACTATAAACACTACGGAAAGTATGATTATACTCAAAATTTACAAAACATGATAACCGCTGTGAACAAAATAAGGAATCCAAATCCAGATCCCAATCCAAATCTCGATCCAAATAATAACACAAATAATCTGGAAAGTCATGATAATAACGTCAGTATAGATAATAAAACCTAAATTTCTAGATATTTCTGTTCACACCGAAAAAAAGTTTTGACGAATATCTTAGCTTGGCTCAAAATAGGATTAAGATTTTGAAATTGTTTTTATGGATAAGATTGACTTCTATATGATATCTGATGTTAACCATTACAACTGTTATAGGAAATATAAAGAAGGATCCACAATTACATCAAAAATATGAAGAGTCGGTTAAAAAAAATACCGTCGAGAATGTAGTAATTCAGAGATCTGAAACCGAAAAGGTTAGAATGAGAAAGTTTTCAGACAAAGAGACTGATATCGGATTTATTTTGCCTTCTAGAACCCATCTTAAAGACGGTGATGTAGTTTTTCTTGATGATACTAAAATGATAGTCATAAAATTATCTCCTGAGCTTGTGGCTATATTGAATATTAAAAACCATGACCATGACCATGACCATGACCATGACCATGACCATAAGCAATCCAACGATGATGAACTCACTAACGTGGCCATAAAAGTAGGACATACTATTGGAAACTTACACAGACCACTAAAAATCGAAAATCGTGATATAATTTTTCCTATTCAAAGTCCCGATGAAATAAATCTATTCTTGAGATTGTTGTCAGATTTAAAAGACTATATAGAAATTCGCTCAGAGCAACTCATTTTCGAGCCTGATCAGGGATTTGATATTCATGCACACTGATAAGGATATTGAATCAATACCATCCATTGCGGATTTAAGTTTTTTACAATTATCTGATTCTTTTTTTCCGACCGGTTTGTATACCACTTCAAATGGCTTGGAATTATTGTTTTATGATAAAAACAGAAAGCTAACATACGGCGAGATTTCGGATTTTATCAAAGCTTACCTTGTACAGCAAATAGGACCTACTGACTGCTGTGTTATAGGTAATGTGTATGATTGTATTCAAAAGAAAGACTTTGTGTCGTTATTAGAATTAGATAATACATATTATTTTATGAGGCTGGTAGATGAAACTCGTTCGGCTTCAACAAGATCAGGAATCCAGTTCCTAAGATGTGTTTCTGCATTTATTCATAACGATGAATATTTGGATTTCTATTCAAAAAATATTAAGAGCGGTCATGCAAAGGGGGTTTATCCTTTATCGTACGCCTTAGGATGTAATTCTATGAAAATAACTAAAGAGCGATCTGGTTTGATGTTGCTATATGGGTTTGTTGTAAGTGTAATTGGAGCTGCTCTTAGATTGGGTATTCTTCAGCATATTGAAGGGCAGAAGCTTATAGATGAGATGAAACCGGTGATTCTATCAACGGTGAAAAAAAATATCAATAGACCTCTTGATAGTATGTGGCAATTTATTCCTCAACTTGATATAATTCAAATGCATCATGAACAGATGGATTCAAAAATGTTTATAACTTGATTTTTTCCTTTATTTTTTTGTGGCACTTTTAAGAATTCCACGTATAGGCATAGGAGGACCTGTTGGATCAGGCAAAACCATGTTAATCGAACAATTAGTTCCTATTTTAAAGAATGATGGATATAATGTTGGAATTATTTCTAACGATGTTGTTTCTAGAGAAGATGCCGATAGAATGAGAAAAAACCTTGCCACTGAAAAAGGGCTAATGCCCGAGGATCTAGTAATAGGCATTGCTACCGGTGGTTGCCCTCATACTGCGGTGAGAGAAGATCCTTCAATTAATATATCTGTTGTAGAGGAGATGGAATCCAGACATCCCAATCTTGATTTGATAATTATTGAAAGTGGGGGCGATAACATTACAACCACCTTCAGTCCTGCGTTGGCAGACTATTTTATTTATATTATCGATGTTTCTGGAGGGGATAAATATCCAAGAAAGCGTGGACTTGGAATCGAAACATCTGATTTATTGGTAATCAACAAGATAGATATTGCCTCTTTCATAGGTGCCGACCTAGGCATCATGGAGCGAGACGCCAAACTTGTTCGAAATGATAAACCATATGTTTTTGTTAACAGCAAAACAGGTCAGGGTGTTAAAACCGTGGCAGAACAAATCGTAAAGAACGTATTATTTGATGCACCTCCTAAATCGGTAGCCATCAATTAATCTTATTGATTTCGATGAGTTTGTATAATCTTTCTTACTGTACTCCTGAAAATATTCCTAAAGAAATTCTAAATTACGATAATCCATTGGAACAATTGGCAGTAGGACAGTCAGGTAAATTAGGTGTTTTACAACTTGGTCTAGAACATGATCCAGATAGTCATAAAACATCCATAAAACACCAATATTACAAAGTTCCTTTATGCATAAAGCGTGCTCTTTATCTTGAAGAGACATTTCCCGAGATGGCTTATGTTTATATTATTTCTCCATCTGGAGGCATTTTACAAGGTGATAGGTATAGAATTGACATTACACTTACTAATTCAGCTAAATCTCATGTTACTACCCAAAGTGCTACTAGAGTATACAGGATGAATAAAAACTTTGGATCTCAAATAATAAATTTGAATGTTGATAAAGACTGTTACTTAGAATATAT
>JAKDMR010000408.1 GCA_030452275.1 Candidatus Nitrosocosmicus sp.
TATCTTATGATCTATAAGTTGCCTTATAGTCAATATAAAATATTATTCTATAGCAAATTTTAAAGTACTTGATGCTTCTATATCCACGGCAACTATAGTAAATCTCTATCTGATTGACGTACAACTCATAACCATTGATTTTTATTTTCTTTTGATTTGGTCCATATATTTTTAGACCATATGCTTTTCATCCTTAATTGGAAAATGATGGGGATATAATAATACTTGTGAATCAAAATTAAAAATTTTCAGCGCAGATGAGGAGATTTGAACTCCTGATCGCCATACGGCGAATCGGCTTTCTTTTAATCTACCTTGTTATTGACTCAAGGCCGACGCATTACTATGGTCCTAATAATTTTGCATTAGGATGACCACTCTGCCACATCTGCACTAAAACTAATTATTATTGCCCTCTATTATATTTTAACACATATTATATCCGCCTTCATTTAGGAGATATTACGATCTCTACGCCATGTACCATGGTTTATGTTTACTCATAAAATAGCATAAAAAATCTAGTGTTAACGTTTTACAATCTATGTTTTCCCAGATAAATGGTTAGTTCATTACAAAAGTTTGTATTTTTAGTATATTTGCATATCATAATTTAATTAGGTTTTGGATTTGTCTTTTTGATATTTACTAATGAGCTTTGCGGGTAATGACCTAAAGAAACCTGATATTTCTAATTATTTAGTTTCGTTTATTACTGATTTTTATATCTGTAAGATAATAATTATCAAATAATGATTCCGATAAATAAGCCATGGTTGGATGATGATACTAAACAAGAAGTTTTGAATGTATTAGATGAAAATGCATTGACTTCTCCAGCTAAGAATGGTGGAAAACGGGTTCAAGCATTTGAGAATCTCTTAAAATCGTATCTCAAAGTGAAGCATGTAATCGCTGTTAATTCGGGAACATCTGCTATACATGCCTCTTTGTTGTCTTTGGGAGTTAAACCAGGCGACGAGGTACTTCTTCCATCCTTTACTTTTGTAGCTACGGCCAATTCCGTTATTGCTACTGGAGCAAAGCCTGTTTTTGTCGATATAAACAAGAATGATTACACAATAGACGTTTCAAATGTTGTGAAAAAAATAAATAACAACACAAAAGCAATCATTCCGGTTCATCTTTACGGTCATCCCTCTGATATGGATGAGATCAATTCTATTGCAAAAGATAATTCATTACGAGTTGTAGAGGATTCATGTCAATCATTAGGTTCTTTGTATGATCAAAAACAAACTGGTACTATAGGGAATTTAGGTTGTTTTAGTTTTTATGCTAGTAAAGTACTCACGACTGGCGAAGGGGGGGCAATTGTTACTAACGATGACAATCTGTATGAAAAATTGCTGATGATAAGAAACCATGGTATGGTCAATGGGTATGATACAGAGATATTTGGTCTGAACTTGAGGTTACCCGAAGTTTGTGCCGCCATAGGAATTGCTCAGATGCGAAAGCTAGACAAGATGCTTGAAATGAGAAAAACAAATGCAGACTTATTGCTTGATGGATTAAAGAAATTTGAACAAAAAGGCTTACTTACATTGCCTTATGAACCTGAGAATAAGAAATTCAATTGGTACCTGTTTACTATCGGGTTCAAGGAAAATTCTCAACGAGAGTTGATCAAAAATAATCTTATTGAAGAAGAAATAGGTGCTACTGTCTATTATGATCCCCCCATTCATAAGACTCTTTATTATAGTCACTCTAATGATCTCAACTCTGATACTTTTCTCTCTAATACTGTTTGGGCTTGGAACCATGTATTATCATTGCCTGTTCATCCGCTGATAACTGAAACCGATATTAACAAGATTCTAAAAACATTTGAGAATAGTCTACAGTGATCACGAATACTATATGAATTAGTGAACTGGGGTTTTATCTCAATAAAATACCATTTTTATATGAGTTATTAAATCGGTTTTAATGTAAATGAAATTAACCATAGAAAAAGACGAATTTCTTTCTAGGAGATTTTACCTAATCATTTTCTATTTATGTGCATTTTGTATGGCTGCAATTACATTTTATTCATTATATGCAAGTCTTGATGAATATTTGAACACTGGAAAGGTCATAATAGGGGAGGTATTGGTTAATACCGAATTTCCAGTTAAGGGGCTTGCAAAATTGGTAACCTATCTTATGATCGTTTCTGTGGTAGCGTGGTATTGCGTTACTAAACTTGGAGCTGATAAGGTAAAAAATATCCCAAAAAGTGTAAGATCTATTTTGCAATTGATAGTTCTTGCAATACTAGTAATTTCAATTTATGAATTCTTTTATAATTTTATGATATGGAACGCATTAATCACTGCTGACTTGGTTAATGGTGAGTTAAGATTAGATGATTTATTTATGCCATATCCTAATCCTGATACCCCGTGGAACTTGGTATTTGCTACAAAGATGTCTTTGGCCGCTTTGATTATTTCTGCTCATGGTTTCTACATCATATCTAAAAGAACCTGAGAAGCTGGGAAAACTAGAGATTAGAAATTAACCCTTCTTAATTCAAAAAACAAGTTAGTTATCATTGAGGCTCCTACTACTACTCAGTTGCACTGTTTAATTCATTTTCGGAAACTTGCATACCCACATATTAAAAGCAAATAAGATTTTATTACAGAAAACTGAAAAATTTTACCATGGGTAATATTGATAAAAAGAATATTCAATTAACCGAAAAAGAGTGGCAAGTTATACTTGATTCTTTGAGCAATACTATTTTTAACGAAGAAATAACTGAAGAAGCCAGAAAAAATGCTAAAGATTTGTTTATCAA
>JAKDMR010000409.1 GCA_030452275.1 Candidatus Nitrosocosmicus sp.
ATCAAATGGCGAATAAGAAGACGAAACGGTGCGTTAATAATTTCAGGATACTACACTTTATGGAAAACGTGGATATATTTAAAAGTAATATTTTGCCTATTGATGTTTAATGAACATTCGATCTTTATTCATGGTATTTATCTTCGCTGGAATGATTACTATGCTAGCCGGGACTATTGGAAATTCTGCTGCACAACTAAATCCAACTTCTATTACGGCCCCAACATTGGATAATCTAACAGGTATTGCGGAAGGCAATGATACAGCATCAAATTCAACTAGCACATCTGACAATGAAGAAAGTGAAGAAAGTGAAGAAAGTGAAGAAAGTGAAGATGACTAATCCATTAAGAATTTCCTTTTATTTGTACTAAAATTTCAGCAAGAAAGTCCAAATAATTTAAACAATTTTCATTTTTGATTTTCTTGTCATCTACGTCCATTCTCCAATTATTTATGATCTTATATAATTTGAAACTAGATTGGGCCAGACTTGAAAAGTGCCAATCCATTTGGATGAAAGAAATGGATACAGCATAAAAAAATAGTAAATCACATGGATATGATTAATTTTATATAGTAATTTATTATGGAAAAAGTACAGCATTAGTGGCCAAAAATGCAATCAAGAGAAAATATCAGTAATATCTACAAATTTACAAAGTCAAAATATCTTATAATTACATTATCGATAGTTTTGCTATCGTCGACCTTTATTTTAAACCCAGGGCCGAGTGCGTTTGCTCAACAACAGCAAGACTCAGCTTCCTTAGTCAATTCAATTTGTCAACTGGTTCGAAGTAACAGTTTGATAGCGGGACTAGTGGGACTCGATCAGGCATTAAATATATGTAATAATTTAAATGCGATTGGATCCAATCAAGCACTATCTGAACTATGTTATATTGTAGGTGGCTTAAATGTTATTAATATAGATGCTTTATGTGAACAACAAAAATCAAGTCAAACTCAGCCTCTAAATGAGACTAATGAAACGGCTGATAGTCAGGATGGTACTCAACAAAATCAAGGTAGTACGGAAAATCCCGGTTCAAATTCTATTATAGATAGGATTTTAGGATTATTGCTTGGCTTTCTTAAATTTTAATCGGTGAATCCAATAGTGTTGAATTATTTATTAATGAACAACCAATGTGAAATTTTATACCTGTTCCACCACATACGCTATCTTTGTTAGTAACAACTTTGTTAGCCCAGATAGAACACATTTCTTTGAATACTATTAGAATTCGCGGTTATTTTAGATGCGTAGATCTATGACTTTTGAGTTTGTGTTTAGATTATAGACATGGAGATTCAGCATTTGTAACCTCCTAAAATAAAATAAATATCTAACTTTTAAGATGCCCTATCGCTTTTATCCTTTTTTATCCGTATCTAGTTGGCATCTAGATAATTCTAGTCACAAAACATGGTGTTTATCAATCATATGACTTCAAATAATTCAGAAAGAATGAGAAGAATCATTCAGGTTAATGCGATGTAGCTTTGTTCTCAGGATCCAACTAACAAAGACAATCAAAGCATCAAAAAATCATAATGATAATGACTGCGGCAATGATGATATC
This sequence comes from Candidatus Nitrosocosmicus sp., assembly GCA_030452275.1. GTDB lineage: Archaea > Thermoproteota > Nitrososphaeria > Nitrososphaerales > Nitrososphaeraceae > Nitrosocosmicus. Next base: position 1,590 of record JAKDMR010000409.1, read on the forward strand.
AATAACAAAAAAATACCGGATATACCGCATAAACCTGTTATTTCACTTCTGGGCTATAAACATAATCCGCCTTGGGAGTCAATTGTAAGTCTAGAGGATCTGAAAATTCTCAAGGAAATTCAGTCATTTAGGGTACTTCCAATAAAGCATGCATGCATATTTAATTAATACAAAACCCTCTTACCAACCTCTAATAGATATCATTATAATTTCAATCAAACCCTCTCGTTGTATACGGTTCTACTTCTGTTTTTTTATACTACCTGTGATAAAATGCGAATTCGTTTCTTCTTGAAGCTAATAGGAAAATACAAAATATCCACTTCAACTTTCTTAACCTTGTATTAAAGTCAAAACGCGATAATAGAATAATAGAGTAGACGCATTTGGTAGCATCGACAAAAATTGATAAATAGGTGGTGTTATAAAACTTGTTAAATAATATAATACATGAAAATCTATTATGATGGTTTATCCCCAAGCCAAGAAAATGACGATTGAAAAGCGTGAGCATAAGACTAGCACCCACTTCTATAGAAAGGGAAAGTATGCTTCCTCCACAGAAAATCGTAGATTAGTATGGGAATATATTATCTGGCCCTTAATCCTTGACCTTAACAAGAACTATTTTACACCCGAAGAATATCATAAAATGAGAGACAGAGTTTCAAAAGAAAAGAATATTCCAATTTCAAAGATGGCTGGAGGTATAGTATCCCTTCTGGTTAAAGGAATTCTGACTCAAGATGAAAAATATTATTCAATTCATTACAAATTAATTCCTTATATGAGAAAAAAAGTCCACCTAGATTATGAGACGGTTCTAAAAGAAATCAGATCAAAAAAATAAATAAATCTTTGAAAAAAGAACCAATGATCCTCATTTAACTTATATCATATGCTTTTGTTCTTTTGTTCTTTGGTTAATCATTGATAACATATTAGGCGTAATTTCGACGTGGAGAAAAGAAAGATGACTTTTTAGTTGTAAAATAATTTACCAAGTTCATATGCCGATCAATTGGGTGAATTAAACAAGTCAAGTTAAATTTGTTTAACTCAAGCAGGACCCCTTATGCTATATGGAACTTAATCTCTCCGGAGTATTGGTGTCAATTATTTGATCGTATAAAATACTAACATCCATTTCATCAAAAAATTAATTCTTTTTTTTGCTTTGTCGCCTAACTCAAACTATTTAGCTGGGATTAAACAATTTATCG
>JAKDMR010000410.1 GCA_030452275.1 Candidatus Nitrosocosmicus sp.
CGATAAATTGTTTAATCCCAGCTAAATAGTTTGAGTTAGGCGACAAAGCAAAAAATTATTCAAATAATGCCAATGAACAAAACAATAATAATTACAATGATTTAAATGAATCAGTTAACAAATCATTTGATGAAACTAGAAACCAAATTCCGAGAATTAATAAAATTGTAAATAGCTATCAAGAACAATCATTACAAACCGCAAAAGATATTTCAGAAGAATATGTTGATTCTCAAAAAGAAGTTGTCAATTCTCTCCAGTCAACATGGAGGCCATACAATGAGGCATTTAATGGATTAGTTACCAACTTCTGTACCCCTGACGCAGCAGTTAAAGTATATACAACATTTGTAAGTAATGTTTCAAATAACACAGTCTCAGCCATTAGACTATCAAACGATGTTATATTCTCAACCCTAGATGCATGGAAACCAGCTCTACAACAAGCAAAAGATATTTCAAGACACATATTTAACGCGGGAGTAAACACTGCAAGAGCATTTGAACAAAATTCAAGACAGTTAACAGCAAATGTTAAGGATGTAGCCGATTCGAATAGTAATTCATCTACTGTGACCAAAAACACAACACATCATTAACAAATCTATAAAATAAATTATATGCAGCAGAAATGCGTCTATTCGTTCTTTCAAATTGAGGTTGGATTTTGCATTGTTTATTATCCGTGGACAAGGGATATGCTGTAAAGATGTCTTTGAATCCTATATAACGACATTAGGAGGAGATAGTCTTATTATAGTATATAAAATCACAATCGATGTAAAGTGAATAGTTTTTTTAGATAATTGCCAGAAACACATACTCGATCCCCGTACCTAGAGAAATGTTAGAAAGGATAGACAGATCATCTTCTCCCGCTCATATAGGTAAGCTTCGAAATGCAGTGGATTTTATTGCTCCTAAAGGTACACCCGTTCTTGCTGCAGCAGAGGGCATAGTATCTCACATCAATGATGATTTTAATTTTGGAGGACCCGATCCATCATACTGGTTTTATACTAATTTTATTACAATCAGACATTCAAATGGAGAATATTCGCGATGTGACCATCTTGATTACAAAAGTTCCAAGGTCAAATTAAATCAAATGGTTCATACCGGTGAAGAGATATCCAAAGTTGGAATGACCGGTTTCACCTATATTCCACATTTGCACTTTCAAGTATTTGTATTCACAGGATATAATATTTGGACCGATTTTGATACTATAGAGATAAAGAGTTTTAGAAATATCTTGTAAATCAGTTCCCAATACAGATAGAATGTAAAAACAGGACGCATTTCTAAAACGATATACCTATGATATTAGTATGAATGGATAAAACACTAGAGGAAATAATTATGACGATAGGTAACTTATATAATAATATGATTTGTAAGGTAATATATGTCGCAAGGGGAATGGTTTACTACTTACAGTATGAAAATAAGAAGGACTTGTTAAATGTCATCTTGTACATGTCGCAGTCATTTATGGCCATTACACCCATGCTTTATCACATCACGTTCAAAGATAGGGAAATCCTATTTGTACATATCGGCATAGTTGGAGGTGTTGTTGCACCCTATCATATATTAAAAGAAAAACCGTCCTCAAAATTTGTAGAATTAAATAAAATGACGGCTGACTTTAAATTTACAGAAGCAATTGGTAACAACAATCAGTGTATATATCCCGATTGTTAATTTGATACATTCCACGTTATTGTTCCCCACAGATAACCTCAATTAACAGATTTCAATTTTCATATCAATGATCCTTTTTCATGTGAACCCTAGTCATTTTTTGTGATTCAGATAATTGGTCGGCGATCTGGTATGGATGTAAGTCACATGATTCGTGTGTATATGTAATGATCGGCACACATCACCTATGGTAAGTTAACAGTTGTGTAAAGAATATGTTACATTCTTTCTGTAAACTAATTGTGCTTCTTTTCATATCAACAAAATTGCTGAGATGTTTCTTGACAATTCTCTATGCCTTCATAATTCAAATGAATCTAAACAAGCACAATCAGTTTACAGATGAACATATCTTATCATTTACATAGCTGTTAACCTCTATCCATGCCTTGTAATATTTTTTTTCTGACTTTTCGTGTTAAACATGATGAAGAAAAAAATATAAAGTAATAAATCTTACAAGTTGTTAGATGAATTGAATGTTTGACGAATGGGATATAATTCCAAGAAGTAATGCATTCAGAATTTTTTCGGAGACATAGATAGGGAATTTTCACAAGTTGAAGAAATGCTAAATAGAATTTTCAATACGGCAAAGGGAATAGATTCACCAACAGTGGATTCATTTAGAGAAACTTCCACGTTTCCTTATTACTATGGAAGTCAAATAACAGTAGGTCCTGATGGGAAAGCACATGCAAGAGAATTTGGAAACGTCAAACCAGGAGCAAGAGGGCTCGTAGAACAATCTAAAATTAGATCCAATGGTGGATACTTTGGTGGATGAGAAAAACAATTCGCGGGTCATCACGGCTGAAATGCCCGGGATGTCTAAGGAAGACATCAAAGTAAATGTATCGAACAATCTGATTGTATTGCACGGCGAAAAGGGCAATAAGAAATACGATACAGAAATTCCAGTTAAAACAGAACTAGAGGATTCATCGGCCAAAGCCCTCTACACCTACGGCAATTTAGAACTAACAATAAAATTAAAAGGACCACTAAAGTCAATGGGAGGGAGATAAAAATAGTGGTGTGTTGAATAACTCCTTTTCAAATAAGCTATATAGCTCCTGTTATTAGGAT
>JAKDMR010000411.1 GCA_030452275.1 Candidatus Nitrosocosmicus sp.
TTGAGACAAAATATTTTATATGAGATTGGCCGCTTATTATACTAAAATGCCATTTTGTATAATAAGAAAGTCTATAATTATACCAAAGTATAATTGTACAAAACAATAGTTGATAATGTTATAAACCGTCATTTAAAATGAGATTGAATCTTCCCCTTACATTCCACATTATTAGATTAGTTGTTGGTCGAATACAATAACTATATCGGGACTTTGGAGTTAGTTCTGCTCAGATGGATCAAATTAAAAGTTTAAAGGAAAAAGAGAAAAATCACAATTTAGGATAAAACTATTACTACATAACATGTAAAAATCCCATCTCCTCCCTATTTCTAATTAATCAGTAAGATATAGATTCCCTGTTTTTATGATAGGGCTTCGAGTCCCAAACTTCGTCTGATCATTAATCTTAAATGGTTATTAGAACTTGTCTCAACTCTATAAATGAACCCATGACTACCTGACATGTAAACAAATCCCATTCTCTCTATGCAAATGATTTTTGTTGATATTAAAATTTTTTAGAAAGTCATTTATATATGAATCCGCGATTATACGATAGCTTTGGACCCCAAACTTCGTTTGCTCTAATCTTTGAAGTTGTACAATATCAGGTTACTATTCTCAAAAAAAGATACAAAGAAATAGAATACGCTTTTTGATTCAAACCAAGATTAAAAAACTACTAAAAGATAGAGTTTTTTTACCTTCCAAATAGTCTATCACAAGTATCCTTACCCACTATCTCAACACATTGATTATATATATCATTACCAAAATCAAAGGGATTGAATGGTTGTTGCAATGGAGGGTTATCTCCTGGATTATTTGGAGGAGGAGGAAGAAATGGAGAAGGTAGAGGTATAGTATTCTCTGTTAAATCCGACTCAGGGTCCTCCTTTAATACAATGGGAATCTCTACTGTACTGTTATCTCGATATACTGCGAGTTGTACAGAATCCCCAACCTGTTTTGTAGAAAGTGCTTTTCTAATATCCTCTACCGATCCTATGGTGATATTATCGATTCCAATTATTATATCCCCTCCAAGTTCTACCTGATTTCCGTTAATGTTGGAGGCAATATATCCACCCCTAATTCCTGCCTCATCAGCTGAACCATTTCTAATGACGTCAATGACAAGGAATCCTTTTTCGCCTCCATTAATAATGCTAGATGGTACATTCATTTGCAATGCTATTTCAGGTGAAACTTTAATACCAGTAATACCAAGAGATGGTCTATTTTCTTGTGTTTCTTGTATAATTTCACTATCTAAAACGGTAGATGTAGGTCTTGCTGCCAAGGTCAAACCTATTTCTTGTACTTGTCCATTTCTTATAATTGAAAGAGTGACATTTTCTCCAACCTTTTTTTCTCTACTTAGATAAGATAGTAAATCATCTATTTTTCTAATGGGTATATTATCAATTCCTATTATCACATCTCCTCCAAGTTCTACTTCTCTTCCGTCTATTTCTGTCAATATTGCTCCACCTCGTATTCCAGCCTTTTCTGCAGGACTTCCAGAAGTAACCTGTATTACTAAAAATCCTGTAGTATTCTGAAGATTCATTATTTCTGCAATGTCTGAATCTATATCTGTTCCAGACACTCCCAAGTATGGATGTTGGTACTCACCTGCAGCAATAAGAGAAGGGACAGCTTTTTGTATTAAATAAGAAGGAATAGCAAAACCTACTCCAGAATATACACCGGTGGCAGAGAAAATAGCAGTATTGATTCCTATAACTTCGCCTCTCATATTTAGTAATGGTCCACCGGAATTTCCGGGGTTTATTGCAGCGTCAGTTTGTATAATATCTGGAATTGAAAAAGAAGGTGCAGGTGTATCTTCAACGATGGGTATTTGACTATTTTCAGAAGGTAAAGCTGGAAGTACTCTTCCTAGACCACTTACTATTCCTTCAGTTATAGAAGCAGACAATCCAAATGGATTACCAATGGCAGCAACCCTTTGTCCTACACTCACTTCAGAAAAGTTGCCTATCTGTAAGGGTTTTAGCTTCTCTTTGACTTCGGTATTATTTTCTAGAGGGATCTTTAAAACAGCTATTTCAGCAAATGGGTCCACACCTACAATTGTAGCTTTATATCCGGTTCCATCAGTGAATGTTATGTCAAACTCTTTATTGATAGTATCTCCAGCTACAACGTGGTAATTAGTAACTATATGTCCCTCTTTATCATATACAAAACCTGAACCTAGGCGAGACGCACCAGGTACATTTGAATCTTGTGTAACTTGTACTACAGAGTGGTCGACTTTATCATACAGATCTATTAAAACTTCCTCCGAAGGTTTATCCGAACTATTACTTGATGACAATGTATTGTTATTCGTATTCATAAAAATATTATCATTTTTAGTCATATTTGGTAATACTTGTTGTTGAGCAAAAGCGTTAACAAAGATATGGTTTTCAGTAACCAGTATATTAATTGTAGTCAGTACGAAATACAAACCTAAAGACAAGGTCACTACAACCATAACAATAGAAAACGTTAGAAATTTCCTCTTATCATTTGACTTTGTATTGAATGGCACAGTGTGTTTAGTAGTTAAATATTATATTTAAAATGTACACCAAATTAACGGCTCTTCGAATACGGATTCTTTCACCAATTAGATAGTTCAATAGCAATAAATCTGATAGTGAATCAATCTTTAATTTTAGGCTAAACGGCTTGTGTTCAAACAAGTAAAATCAATTCTTTGGATTGTGAATGAGGCAATAATCAATTAATTAATTATATCTAACTTTAGAGATTCCG
>JAKDMR010000412.1 GCA_030452275.1 Candidatus Nitrosocosmicus sp.
ACAAAACAGTTTCAAGATACAAACATTAAAGTCCAATAACTTTATTTTATTTACTTTAAATTCAATATGAATCATGCTTGTTATTTATTACTGATTAGTATTATAGTACAGTGACCTATTCAAATGTAAATACACAAGCTTGGAATCCCTTTCCCTTAATGTCAATTAAAAGTGTATGATTATCGCTATTATATGACTGGTGATTTACTATATTATACAGCCTTGGCTCATTAGCAATGAATTTACTATTATTTCCAATGTCAATTCCTTTGGATTTGTTAGATATCAAAGAATTGTTTTCATGCACTGTTACTTGACTTTGATTCTTATCGCTGCTATTAGCACCAATTACCATGTTTACTGACCTTGCCGAATAGTCTAGTAATATGCGACCCGTATCACTTTGTAATTCTACATTATCTGGATTGCTTTTCCATCGTCCTTCTAAATATATTGTATTAGGTTTGATGCTTGAATTTGACATCGATGATGAAGATGAAGATGAAGATGAAGATGATGTAGGCAGGAAATAGTCTATTGTCTGACCCAAACGGAATCCTTCGGGATTTCCTAATGCTGAACGAGATGATTGGTTTCCAAAATATAATTCAGGTGTTTGGATTTTTGTAAAGTCGACATGTTGCAGCAGAAAACTAGTAACGTTATTTATGAGACTATATTGAATTGTATTGCTATTATTGAAATAAGAGAAGGTATCTTTACTATGATTCATATTTTTTATACCATTATCGGCATTTCTTTCATTTAAAAGAGATCGAATTACCATTTCTGTATAGTCGTAATCAGCCTCACCAATCTTGTCATACCTTATGTATCCATGAGCATCTACAAGATACATTCTAGGCCAATAGTTGTTCTCGTACGCATTCCAAGTACCATGTACATTGTCCTGGAGGACTGAATATTTTATTCCATATCTTTGTACTGCAGATTTTACATTCTCCGTATTTTTTTCGAATTCAAATTCTGGTGTATGAATTCCAACTATAACTAATCCGCTATCAGAATATCTTGTATCCCAATCAATAAGATGTGGAAGTGTCCTCAAGACATTGATGCAGCTATAAGTCCAAAAGTTGACAAGTACTGCTTCTCCTTTCAATGAAGTGATGGTTACCGGTATACCATCATTTGTGTTTATACTTCCTTCAATTTTCTGAAATTCAGGTGCCCTTTTAAATTGAAATGCCATATCATTATTGACAACCTTATCATCACTAATGTCGATATTAGTCATCGATTTTTGGAGATCGTCTTCTTTGTTCTTAGTTAAAACTGATTTTTTCAATGAATCACCAAAGGCATAACTAGATGGAGCAGATGTGATGGTTACATAAACAACAATTGATGTCATCGAAATAATCCCAATTATAATGACAAAATACCTCTTATTCATTCGTTAATATGTTCTTCATGGGTTTTATTGTTATTATAGATATACTTTGAATACCAATAAGATAATTCGAATATTTAACATTTAACATTTAACATTCTCGGACAGACATCTGGTACTTCTTATTCCGGTTTACCAATCATCCTAGGACAGTCACCAAAATCAGAATAGCAGTATTTTTCTTGATTATATAGGTTTGGTGAAATGCTGACAGAATAAAACAAGATAAGATGTTGATTTTTATAGTAGATAAATGCTAACGCCCTCTTATTGATTGAGATATTTGAAAATGCATTATTGTGCATTGTTTACCAAAAACTGTTACTAAAATGGAATGTGGCTCGGTGGAGATAGTATAGATGTAATGATGTAATAGATGTATTTCAAGTCCAAATTTCAATAATGGCAAATAAGTTCATAATAAAAAAAAGAAATTATTAAATCATTAGGGTAGATATCCTTTATCCGTAGTGGTTTAATGGTTAACTCATCTGTCAACTCATCTGTATACCCATCTCAGTACGATGCGATTGTAATAGGAGCAGGACATAATGGTTTAACTTGTGCTTGTTATCTTGCAAAAGCAGAACTTAAAGTATTAGTATTAGACCAATATCTTGACTAGTACTACTAGTATTTCTGCAAATTATATTTCTCATCTGTGACCCATTTCTTTACTTTTTATGTACCATAAGAAAGAAAAAATAAATTCTTGATGAATTAGATGTATACTCTTTTCAATTATAGGATGTTATCTACTGCAAATACCTATCCGGTATTATTAGCTACTCCTGTAAGATTAGCCATAGTGCTATTGGTGCCTTCATTCATTGATGCAATCATCATTTGAGCACCTTGAAGATGCGTCTTTGCACCTTGTGTATTATTATTGTTTAGTTCATCCATAACTTTGTCTAAATGCATTTGCAAATCCTGTGTTTTCTGTGAATCGGCATACACTGCATTTGTAGTTACCATTCCTCTTCCTACTACAAAAAGGGAAAATACAAAAATAGTGCATATACTAGTATTCTTCATCATGGTAAACTGGTAAGATGCACATATATAGATTTTGTACATTCTGACATCAGAGAATCAAATAATCTTCAATGAGGAACCCTAGAAGAATATAGCTATTTTTAATTTAACCATATTTAGGAGTAAATGACAAATTTTAATTCAAAATTATGGATGAGTAGAGATTGAATGGGAAGCAATAGAGGGAATTGGTGCATAACCTCTAGTCGTCTTTTACTTCTCATCCATGCACCCGGAGACTAAAAGAATGTATGTTTGGCTTGATACGTTGAAGTGGACTATGAATACAACACACATTCTAGTACAATATTTTGCTAGGAACTGAAAATATTTAGT
>JAKDMR010000413.1 GCA_030452275.1 Candidatus Nitrosocosmicus sp.
TTTTGTTGTGAATATTTGTTTTATTCATACCTTTGATATTCTAGAAAAAATATATCGGGGTTGCTAACTAAGTGCAATACTCTAATATTCTAGCAGTTTTAGATATAGAAATTGTTTATAAAAATAGGAAATTATTCTTCAAAATGAGTTCATTATAGAATCGTGAATGCATTGCGTTTTAATTTAAAAGAGCCTTAAACTAATAAATAGGTTAAGAAGCTAACCAATTATTTATTTATGAATAAATTTGGATTTCAAACAGACAAACCGAATATTTCATTTGAAAGTCATTTAGTAAATTTAGGTAAAGATATAGGAACATTATTGGTCAATCTCAGAGACTTTGTTTTATCTTTAGGAGATAACGTGATTGAAGAAGTTAGACCTCACAGGATAGTCTATGCAAAGTCATTGACATTCAGGTATTTCCTAGACATTTATCCCAGAAATACTGATCTTATAATTGAGATCCGCAAAAGTAGGAAGGAACCCGCAAAGGAATATGTAGTCAGCAATATCCAAGAGATTCAAAGTATTGAAGCAGAAATTAAAGAGGCTTATAAAGCAATTTGAATATCGTTCCATTGTAAAATACCGCTTCATTTTACTCAGTAAATGCATTTGGCTCTTTTTCGTAGCAAAGAAATCTTACAAGATATGATCTAATTTTATGCTTTTCTTTTCAAATCAAAATATGCTGTTAGTAATATTCGGGATTTACAAGCATAGAATGCAAACAGGTATATAATTGTAGGTAAGGTCATGATGACAATATAGATAAGGATGTCAAAATAGTACATTGATCATTTACATCACTGTTCGACTCCCTGTCAAGAGAATAATAAAATACTAGAAAAACATAGAATTGATTATTGGATGCATATTTAGAAGAAGAATTAATTGATTTATTCACATACTACGTGCAAAACCCAAACGTTTCTGATTTGGAAACAAAGAAGCAACGTGTTAAGGAAATTGGAACAGAATTGCATAATGATGGAGGAACTGATGCGATGGAAAACATGTTCTATTCGATAGAGATAAGAATAAAGGAGGAAATTGGAAAAAATATTAAAGAAAATAGATCTTTGTGGAATGGAGTTTCAGAAGACTGGAAATATTAAATATAGGTAATTATCAATGGATCATATTATGAAATGATTTCCGGCATTAAAACTAATTTTATCCAATTAGTTAGTAGTAATATGGAATTGGTCTAATTAATCACAATAATATTGCCTTTATTGACTATAGTTCGCCCTCTGGTTGCTTCCACCACCTATTTTTCTTCCCTTTCCCCCTCTCCATTTCAAAGTATCTTATTTCTAGTGAATGCAGATTTAGATAGTATGTAATCTCGAAATAGATATAGGAAATAGAATTTGGCAAACAAAATGCAATGAGAATATGGATTTGAAATTTAGATATCACCTTTATATCTAATGAAAAAAATCGAATGGTGTATTGGTGAATAAATTGCCTGAAGCTTCAGATCAAAAAAGTACTATACTCAACTTGTATAACTCAGGGATTGAACCAGAAATAATTTCACTTGAATTAGATATCAATGAAGACATCATAAGAGAAATTATTAAGAATGAGAATAAGAGGAAAGAGGGAAATACTAATAATAATCTATCAAATTATCTTTTGAATAAATTCTATCTTGATGCGATTATAGATGTCAATTCAGTCGTAAAGGAAGCACAATTCAGAACATGGAGTTCACTCAAAGCAAAACCTGAACTAAATATTATAGTAAAAGAAACCCAGAATATTTTGGAACAGAACGCAGAATCTAAATTGAGATTAGTAATGCTGCATATTGACCTAGTTGGCTCTACGAAAATGGCCTTAACCATACCTATAGATCGATTGACTACCATAATCAGATCATTTGCTCAGGAAATGACAAACATAATATCATTGTACGGCGGTTATGTTTTAAAATATATCGGAGACGCAGTTTTGGCTTTTTTTGTTATAGATGATACTACCCGTGAAGAACAAAATATAAACAAAGTGAATAATTCGACTGAGGAGTCAGAAACCAACAATGGTTTTTCCTCCCTTCAATTCAGTAATGGGCTTAGTTGTGCATTGACCATGATCAGGATAATTAAAGAAGGGATCAACCCGATTTTGAATCAATATGACTATCCCGAGCTGAAAATAAGGGTAGGAATCGATTATGGGGAAGTTGCTGTAGTGCAGTATGGTATTGATATTTACGAATTTGAAAAAGTAATGTTAAAAACTCCTCATTTGGACCTTATAGGATACACCATAAGTGTGGCAGTTAAGATGACTTCTCTTGCGGAGGCCGACCACATCGTAATTGGTCAAAAATTATATGACCAATTAGATACCAAACTTAAGGACTCATTTAGACAATTGAAAACTAATACTGAAATTTGGAATTACGCCAATCATACTGATGGCGAGCTTTATAACGTCTTTACCAATAATTAGTTAAGCATCTAACTATTTTGTTTGTTAATCTTAATTATTATCCGATCTTTTTTGATTATTATCTAGTGACACCTATGTAATTGATTTAGGTCTATTGATTTAGGTCTATTGATTTAGGTCTATTGATTTACATCTATTGACTAAGTCAATATTTTCTTGAAGATCAATGGTTTTATATAACCAAAACAAGATCACTAGATTCTAACAAATTCCTGAAACGCTAGGATTATCAGGCATTGTTTAAATAAATATAAATAGATGAGACTGGGTCATAATTCATCTTGATTTCTGACATCATTTCTTGATTGAC
>JAKDMR010000414.1 GCA_030452275.1 Candidatus Nitrosocosmicus sp.
ATGATTGAAATAGAGCATCCTCAAGCTATAGATTTTTCGTTAAGTTAACAGCGCCCATCCACCTATCCATCTATCCGCAGCTCCATTTTAGAATAAGACGATATTGGAGCCAAACAACTATTTTCTGTTATCACAGGCATATTATCAAAAAAGTATAAACGGCTACTTTTATCAATAGGATGTAAATTGAAAGAAATTCTTACAGAGATTGATATTAATGCATCTGCTAGTAAGACATGGGAGGTACTAACAGATTTTAAAAACTTTCCCCAGTGGAACCCTTTCATCCGTCAAATAGATGGAACACCGATTGTTGGTACAACGCTCAAAATATATCTTCATACATCACGTGGAAAAAATAGAACTTATCAGCCAACAGTAACTAAGGTGGAATCTAATCGTGAACTTCGTTGGTATGGAAAATCATTCATACCGCGATTTTTCAATGGGGAACGCATTTTCATAATTGACTCGTTGGAAACTAATCACGTGCACTTTGTACATAAAGAGATCTTTACAGGGATTCTTGTAGGCATTATTGGAAATAGTTTGGATAAAGATATGTATCATAGTTTTGAGGAAATGAACAATGCCTTAAAACAAAGGGTCGAACAGATGATCATTTGATCGACAATCTGTAAATTTCAAACTTTATTATCTAATAATCATGATGTCAATTGTTTTCTTGAAAAATCAATAAAATAATAAATTTGACAAGACACGAATTGATCATATAACATCAACATTATCTATGATCTTTTCCATGATAAGAGAACAAGGTTGAGATTAGATGGTGGTATTTTCGAACCATTATTATTCAAATATCTATCAATTAAGGAATAAAGAGAAATTTTTTAATGACTTTATCATAATCGAATTTGATCATCTTGCATGGATAGTACTTGTCATCATCACCACCACTACAAATAAAGGTCTTTTTTTGTTTTCGATCTTATGAATTTTTACTATTTATGGCAATGGTTGAATATGTAGTATGAAACAATAACGAAACGGACATATCAACATTGTGGTTTTATTTTTTTGTACGAACCTTACAAAAGTTCATTTTGATAGGTATGTTATGTGGTTACTACTTCTCGTAATCACATGGAAAAATATTTCTATTATTATCTTGCTTTTCTAATAGGAGTTATCGAAAAAATTGAATTCCCATGTATGCGATAAAACTAGTCCTTTGTTTTACAGTCCAGTCAATATTATTATTAGTGCTCATAACATCTTTTATTTATTAAACGTTAAATACCTGGATCCTTTTACTAACAGCGTTACTCAAATCATTTTACTCTTCACACTAAATCCTGAAGGTTATTGATCAGTTCCACCTTTTTTGATTGCAATTTCTGTAATGATAACCATATTCAATCATTCTAAGCGAAAGATGAAAAAGGAAACATAATTATCTAATTTTTCATACAAACCAAAATTGATCCTATGTTTTCTCATAAGCTTGAATTAAAGTTTGTATGTCGAGCTTTTGCATTTGAAGCATTGCTTTCATCACCCTTTGTGATTTTATTTGATCTTGGTCCTGTATCATTTTGGACAGAACCGTAGGTACAATTTGCCAAGATACCCCATATTTGTCCTTGAGCCAACCACATTGTTGTGCATTTTTGTCGCCATCTTCTGACAGTTTCTCCCAATAGTAATCCAGTTCATCTTGAGTGTCGCAGAGCACTTGAAACGAAATGGCTTCATTGAATTTGAACACTGGACCACCATTGAGAGCCACAAATTTTTGACGTTCTAAATCAAAGTCTACTGTCATCACAGTACCTGCTTCCATTCCATGAATCTCATATCCTTCTTTTCCATATCGTGTAACTTGACCCATTTTTGAGTTCTTAAAAACTGTGACATAAAAATTTGCTGCTTGCTCAGCTTGATTATCGAACCAAAGAAATGGAGTAATTTTCTGTAAATGACTTGGTTGCTCTTCACCTACTTTTGATATATTTGATTCATTCATGAAGAAAGATACAAGTTGAAAATATAAAAGTGTGCAAGGGATCAAAAGTATAGTCGCAACAATCCATCTAAGATAAAAAAAGAGATTTGTTACGAATGCAATTTATCTGCCATAATACTACTAGACTCATTCTAAATACATAAGGAAGGGAATGGAAAAATAATTTTTTAAACCAGTTAACTAGTTAATTTTTGCACCCTAGTTCCTTCATTCTTATCTCAAAAAAACTAGGCTATGTGGTTGATGACGATTCTTTTCTAAAAGCTTAATTCTTGCTCTCAAGTATGCCATGTGACACTGAATTCATTTTCACCATAGTAAATAATTAATTAGCTTGCTTCTAACTACTCTATATGTCTGACAACCCCATGCGGATGCGGGAATTTCTGGATGCCAATTCGCCTTTTATTTATTTTTTCTTTGAAGGTTTAACGCATGAATTAATAATCGATTTTGACAAGGAGATCTTAGTACTTCGTCCATCTAATGATGATAGAAAATCCCATCGAAATGAATTTGAAAAATCAGGTGGTAACCTTTTGTATCTTAATTTTTTACATGATGTAAAAGAAAAATCGATTACGATAACTGATCAAAATGGTATAGAGATTATTCACTTTAGCTATCTCAGTTATTTTAAACATGGAAGATTCTGATTAATATCCGCCTTTCATCAACTCACCGGCTGATTTACATTTGTTTAAAACTGTAAAGTCGCAGATGATATCAACTAATTGAGACTGGGTCATAATTCATCTTGATTTCTGACATCATTTCTTGATTGAC
>JAKDMR010000415.1 GCA_030452275.1 Candidatus Nitrosocosmicus sp.
TAGAGAATTATCTTGGATTGGTACAGTTCTCATGTTGTATGATCATATATAGAAAGATAATTTTGGGATAGGCTCTAAGTTGATACTTACTAGAAACCATTTATTGTGCATATAATACTATACTGAACGATATTAGTTCGTAGATCTAAACAGATACTTTTTAATGTCCAGATGAAACCTTCTTTTCCTATAGTAGTTAGATATTGCTTGTTTAACCTGTGAGAAACTGGAGTAGTAGTTTGATGGTATGTTACCCTTACCCTGTCTCCAACACTCTTCAACAGCGTTGAGAAACGCAGAGCCCACAGGAAAATATTCTACTTTCATCGTTTTCATATTCTGATGAAAGTACTCCTCCACCATCTTTGATCTATGTTGAGTTGCTCTATCCAAAAATATGACAAATTTCTTGAACTTCTCTTTTACCTGTCTGAGGTATTTTATAAAGGACTGACTATCAAATTTGTCATCTTGTCTGAATAGCTGTTTACTACCATCTAAAGATAGCACCATAGACAATTGTTTTTTCGTGGGAACCTGTGACTGTTACCATGGGTCTTTTCTCTCTTGTGATCCATTTTCTTCTTTTTACCATGGAGTCGTGAATGAAGATCGACTCGTCCTGTACAAGCAAATTCCAGCCATTTTCAAGGCTTTTAAGCACATTTTTTACCCTTTTTTAAAATCTTTTATCTCCTTATCAGATGCCCTTTTAACGAATCTCTTCTCAGGTGCTTTGAGTCCAAATTCCCACTGGTACAGCAATCTGCGTATATGATCTTCATGGTACTTGATACCCGTTTTCTTCTGGATAAGATCCATTACCTCCTTCGTACTCCATCCTGTGTTGCTAGCTGACAGTTCCTTTCTTATTTTCACGATATTCTCTTCATCCATAAATGATGGTCTTCCGCTTCGTGGTTTGTCTCTCAAGCCTTCAAGACCTTCCTCATTGTATCTTTTGTACCATTTGTAAGCCCATGCTCTTGATTTATGCAATTCACTGGCTACCAATTCAATATGCTGTTTGTCGGTGGATATTCTGATAATACGTAATAACCTCTCCTTTACAGAGGCATTACGTTCCTTACTATAGGCTTTGTCTAATACACTTGATTTCAACCTGATGGTTGTTCATAGTCATTAACGAGCTAAAAATCTATCTACGAACTTATACATATGAGTATATGTATCATACTGTAGGGAAAATGATGGAACCATATACACTTCTAATATACTTTTGATCCCCTGCATACTTATTAGGCGCCCTTGATGTCCTATTACTCATGACTAATCCTAATTTGCAAGAATATTTTGAGTCTATGAAATTCAGCAAGGGGAGAACAGGATCTTCTAAATGAGAATTGTAGGTGAGTATAGATGGATAATAACAAGAAGGTAATGAGAAAATTAAGATTACAGGTGCAAATTTCAGTGGATGGTTGTATCGCAGGACCAAATAATGAAATGGACTGGACAGTATGGGATGATAAATACATAAAATATGTAAACGATATAGCAGAATCAGTTGATACCATTATTATGGGA
Source organism: Candidatus Nitrosocosmicus sp. (assembly GCA_030452275.1). GTDB lineage: Archaea > Thermoproteota > Nitrososphaeria > Nitrososphaerales > Nitrososphaeraceae > Nitrosocosmicus. Next base: position 1,549 of record JAKDMR010000415.1, read on the forward strand.
CGAAAAATGGTTGATGAATTTATTTCGCATTGGTCTAGTAGGATGAACAAATCAGATGACCCTTGGAACGCATTCGCTAAAAAAATGATTGAAATTCCAAAAGTTGTATTCACCAAGACAATAAACAAATCTAGGTGGATAAATACCGATATTGCAACAGGTGACCTCAAAGATGAAATTACAAAGTTAAAGAACCAAAATGGCGGAGATATCATAGTTTACGGTGGTGTCTCTTTTGATTCCTCTTTGATTAAAGAAAAACTAATTGACGAATTTTATTTATTTGTTAATCCTATTGCAATCGGAAACGGAAAACCTATATTTAAAGATCTAGAGGAGATTCAAAGGTTTACCCTGATCGAATCAATTAGATTTGACTGCGGTTTGGTTTTGCTCCACTATGAGGTAAAGAAAAATTGAAAATAAGATACCTGAGTAAATAAGACAGTAAATAAAACAGCAGCGTCAGAAATTAGAACGATCGGAAGATCAGTTAATCTTGCAAATATGTGTTATACCATGAAAGAAGTAATAAGTACAAGGCTCTTCCTTTTTTCTTGTACTAGTTTCCATTTGTATGTGTATTGGATACTATTACTACAGCATAGCAGTGATTATGGTAACCATACTGTCTCTTTTCAAGAATGCTATCAGCATATAAGATAAATCTCAGTATTAGTGATATTCTATCAATTCATAAGGATGGGATTTTATCTCTCTTCATGATTATTTCTTTATGGTTACTATATTTAGATCTCATTTAGAATACGCTGAACAACAATGGTGTCAGTTGGTAGTCTTCCTTTGCAACTTCCAGTCTGTTAACTATCATCATGTTTAAAGAAGAGTAATAGTAACGTTATTACTTATTCTCATTGTTAACCATATCCATAATTTTGTTTCAAAGAAAAAAATTTATTTCCGTAATAATGAAAATTTGGTGTTTGAATCATGAGTTGCAATGGTATATGTAAAAGATTCAAAGCAAAAAGAAATCATACTATACCGTCTAGATATAAGGAAGGACAGAAGAGATGTAGTGTCTGCGAGATTTTTATAAAATGGGACGAAACTTATTGTCCTTGTTGTAACTATAAATTGAGAACATGATAATTCAGAGGCTTTGGAATGAGAAAGCAGCATAGAGAGGAAATTATTAAAAGATATTGAACCCAATCGACAAATAAGAATTTGTTTTATTCATTTTATCTGAGAGTAGAATT
>JAKDMR010000416.1 GCA_030452275.1 Candidatus Nitrosocosmicus sp.
TTGGTGCCATAGATATAGAAGGAAAACAGCTCTTCAGACAGTATGATAAATTCAATGGAGAAACCTTCCTTGACTTTCTAAAGACGATCCATTCAAAGTTTCCAAAATGCTATTTATTTATGGACAAAGCATCGCCTCACTACAGGTCAAGGAAGGTAGCAGAGTATTTGGAAGAGAACAAGGATACTCATACCCGTATACCTACCAACAGCATCACCTGAGTTTATGATGTTAGAAGAGGTATGGAACATAGCCAAACATGACCTGCTTGTGCTGAAACACTACTCATCGTTTAAAGATTTTAAAGAAAAGGTATCTTGCTATTTCAGGACAAAAAGATTTGGTCTTAACATGAGAAACTATATGCTAAGAGATGTTTAAGAACATATATGAAATGGTATAGTATTGACTGTACAGGGTTCCTTAATTCATGAGCAGCAATACGAATAAAGTCTTGCTGTAGCTCCTCACTCTTTTTTAGCTGCTGGTATAATTCGGTTTGATTCCACAAGTTCTCGAATATTGAAACATAAGATAAAACGCCTGCTTTGCTGTTTGAATATATCGATATCCCTATAGCTTCATGAAACTTTTCTTTGAAATCATCCTTTAGTTCCATTACCCGTGATACCTTTTTATTGACAATAAGAATAGTAGATCCTGTTTCAGTTAATGTTTGGATGGACCTTATCTGAACCTTCTTGCTGTCATTGTTGTCATTATTACTTGTGCTGTATATCAACAAACTTTGTTTTTCCAATCTTTCAACAAACTTTGTCTTCTAGCTGCCGGGGGATCAGCATACGTATCTTTACATTTCTATTCAATGCTGCACGGGTTATTAATTCAAACACCCCTAGTTTCCACTGCCTTAGAAAGGCGTTTACGGTTGGAAGTATTAGCATTATCTCTTTATTTGATGACCTCAGCAGATCAAGATATGCGGTTTCAGCGTTGTTTGACCTTGAGATAATATCCACCCTTTCAGTATCAAGTCCTCTTTCTATGTCCTCTATAATGCCTACAACATCTATGCCATTTTTCCACAGTTCCTCAAAAGTTAATTTGTACTGATTGATGTATAGTACATCATTTGTTGTAAACATCTGCTTAATGGTTTTCCTATCTTGATTGTGATCAATTTTTTGAGTTTGAGAAAAAGACCCGGTCAGTTACTAGGAAGTTTGGTGGAGGCAGGTTTCTAATACTTCTTATTTTAATGCCCATGTCCATGAATAACTTGGCTACGTCGACGTCCTCTCTACGACTCAAGTCTGTGATCCACCGTACACCCTTGTGATAACCCTTGTCATACTTTTCCATTATTTCCTGATATACTGAAAAAAAACAATCATGTACTATTTTTAGCAAGCCGGTATCTGAGCAAATTAGTATTTCTTCACCTTCTTTACTCAAAGATCTTATCTTATCGTTTATTTCATCTTGGTCGTCAAGAACCCTGGTTTCTATTCTCTAATGACCATCCTCGATCTCCCTAATCCTTTGTGTTGCGGGTATGGCGTTGGCCCAAAGACACTTAAAAACATGCTTTTGTTGCTCCACTATTTCCATTACGTTACTATGGATAAGGTGGGACACAGGTTTGGCTTCTTGCAATTTAGCTGTAGCAATATATTCACTTTCGCTTACTGCCATACCTCCTTTCGCATTGTCAACATGACGCACCTTGGCTATTTTCATCAGTTCTTTACAATAATTAATATTGTGTTTTGTAATCTCAGAAATGTATTTGATTTCGACCCCCCTTTCATATGCATGTCTCATACCTTTCCTCAATTGTTCCACACCCATTGCTACTGTAGGCCCCTGGGAATCCGCGTAATTATCCCACCTATCTTTCGCATTATTAAGTGTCTGTACAATTAGTTCCGTAGTTTTATCCTCGCCATAGACAACCACGGTTTTCTCCTCCATTGAGTTATTGCTATTTTTATCCGCATCACTTTTAATGGCTTTGAGATTTTTGTCGTAACAATCTACATATTGATTATTTAAATTAGAGTTTTTATCTTTTTTGATAAATCAAAAAGACGACTCTTTATTCTCTTCATTGTCAAACCTTTTCTCTGTTCCCCCTTATCGATATTGACTATTAAAGACAATATTCAACAATATCAATATCATTTCGTCGAATTTAAGTATATCGCTTTTCGGTTCTGTAAACTCTTCGTCAGATAGGTTGAAGAAATAGAAGTGTAAAAAACCGTCAGATGGGATTTATTTAATTAAATATGCAAAATTTCCGTCTGTAGAAAACTTAAATTGACTTATTATATCCATACCTATAATACTAGAAATTTCAGGGCATCTTTCACCATTTGTAGTATGAGAATCACCAACAGAGATGTTTAAAATATGATGATTATACCATCCTCCCTCACTTGCAAAAAGCAGTTGGTATGTAGAGAGAATATAACTATTAATTTCACCACCTCCTATTCCTAGAAATTTCATTCTATTCTTAGGTAATGTTTTGATATCTATATGCATAATATCTTTAGCATTATTCCAACTAATCATTGTGGAGACTGCACCAGTATCTATAAGAAAATTAATTACAATGCGTTGTCTATTTTGTTTATATAAAAAATCTAAGTAGGCTAAAACATAAAACTTACCATCATTAGTATCCTTTGTAGCCCGTATATACAATTATCACATGAAATTTCTTTTATCTCTTATAAATTCAACTAAAATCGTACCTAATTCTATATTTTCTTTCTGCAAAAGTTTTTCTAA
>JAKDMR010000417.1 GCA_030452275.1 Candidatus Nitrosocosmicus sp.
AATTCGTGTTATCTTACTTTAATCTTGGCTGAAACATTGTCAATAAGAGCGATTCCTTTCATCAAAAAATGACAAGGTTCCCTCTCCAGAGCCTTCACGACCTTCACTGTCTTCACTTTTATTTTCGTCACGCTTAACAAGGGAACAGCTAATCTTTGGTTTTTTGCTAAGCTGTTGATATGTATGTCGTATCTTACTTGATGCTTTGAAAATTAGTATATTCCCTGTATTAGTGTGCTTTGATTCAGCACCAAATATTTTGCATTTGGTTGATAACTGATTGTAGTATAGTTTAAACCCAAAATCTGTCAAATATACCTCGTTTTCGTTTCCCTCTTGATAATGAGTTGATCGGAGTATAGAGTGCCATAGATCTCTAACTGCAAAGCTGCACTTATCTTCTGATTTATCCAGCTCTTCAATTATTCGTAACAATAAGAAATGATCAAAGGAAGTTATTTTTTGCTCATATTTTACATCCAAAAAGTGCTGGAATGTTTCCTCGACTTCCTCTTGTACCTCACTACCATAAAACAGTCCTAGTCCTTCACATAATTCCATCGGTCTATTCTCAAGTCCAGTATCTATTTCAGGTCTTTCTTCATACGCGTTGATAAGACGATAAATAAACAAAGTTTTCCTGAGTTCATTTATTTCCTCGTCTAATTCCTTTATAGATTGATTTCCTTGCTTTCCTTGACTAACCAATACGTCCTTTATATTGTATTTAGGACTACCCAAAAGACAAGTTATTGCAAACGTTCTGTCCAATACTCCTCTTGCTGTGTAGTTATGTGGTAGTCTCTCGGATAGAAATACCTTAAGTGAATATGTATTGAAGAATTCTTGATCTAATGTATTTGTATTAATTTTAGGAACTTTTCCTTTAGTAGTATATCCAGTCTTTAGAATATTCATTATTGCTTGGTTTCCATCTATATTCTCAATCTCGTCCATTATCATAGTACATTGAGCAGGCTGCACCTTTCCCAATAATCTGTAAATGTTTGCGGCAGAAGGATCTGTCATCATTACTCCTCTGTAAGCTATTAACTCAAACAATTCACCAATTACGCTTTTACCCACACCATTATTTCCCACAAAGAAAAGATAATGAGTAGTAGGGAATCTGTCTTGAAAATAAGAGAAAAGCAGATCTATAGAAATTATGTTAATTACCATTGGTTTTTGGTCGACATACTTTGTGACTATAAGTTTGGTTTTCTTGTAGAAATCACTTATGGATTTTTGCTTTACCTCATTTATCAATTTGTTAATCTCTTCAATACTTTCAAATTCGTATGGTTTAGCTGGTCCGTCATCTAATCCAAAAGGAATCAGGGTTCTTGTCACCTCCTCAATTGAATCTATGGTATTTGTTTTATCATTTTCATAGAATACAAAACAGGGTTTACCGCCCAGAACTACTGATTCGTATAATATCTGTTCTTTTTCTGAATAGTATTTGAATACTTTAATTTTCTGTTTCTTTTGACTGCTTAAACTACTTACGCCGTCTTCACTTTCCCCTTCACTTTTCTTTATTAATGCACCAACATAATCTGTTATCTTAGCGTGATTACGTGCCAATAACGAAGACATCCTATTCAGGGAATTTCCAATCACTCCTGATTCCTTTAGCTGAGAGCATAATATTGCCATCGTTTTTTCCCAATCTAATAGCAATCTTTTATTAATTTTCTTAAGTACAATACTCTTGAATACGGGCCCATCCTTACCTTTAATTGTAGCACTAATCTGAAAGTCCTCAAGTATATCAATTGAAGAAACTATGTCTTTCATATCGTCTGGAATTTCAATACCTAAGGAACTAGAATTCGTATTTTGATTCATCTACAATATCACCAATAGCCGAACGTTCTTATTTATAGGGCCTTGAAAAATATAATAGTTAATATGTAGTAAATCTCCTCCCCTTATATTACCGTGGTCTAAATTACCGTTCTGTATTTTTTCCAGTTTGTATTTAGCATTCGAGCACTCAATTTGACCTGATTTTAACAATAAATATTGTCCCATTATCTCGTCGTCAATATCTTTGTGTAGATTAGGGATATTTATTTGTTTATTTGTCCGCCGATATCTTGAGCTTTCTTAAATGATTATACCGTGTAGTTACAGTATCAGAATTAATGCTTCACATTTCATAAAGTAACAGTATCTGATTCAGAAACGCATTGCAAATAAACTAGAGTGCTTACTATATTAATAATCCATTTAGTATTTTGCTAAGATTTATTACTTTGATTGTCTATATACAGTTACACATGTCTGACCGATATGTATCAGTGTGTGAACTGAAACCTCGACTCGTCATCTTGGTTTCGACGAAGTTCATACATTGAATTGGCCAGACCAAAGGCTTCTATCTCGTCGTCTAGATCTGGCCAGTTGTCTCTCAGGGGCTTACGCCCCTGAGGCTTGGTCCTCTTGTTATACTTATTTGATTCATTGTCAATCAATAAAACATTAAAAATACATTCAAAGAGACGAATAGCTAGCGAAGTTAGTTTCTCTTGTTATATTCATTTCCATCGTATCTTTATATTCATGAATACATAATAGACTATCATGAAAATCTATTCATGGTACTCACTTGACAAATCGATTTCTTTCGAGACTTGCCTTGTTAATCTAAATTATTGGGGGAGGAATTGTTGATGGAAATGAAACTTGAATTGATTGCAATTCCAGTGACAGATGTGGATCGTTCACGTGATTTTTATAAAGATAAAGTAG
>JAKDMR010000418.1 GCA_030452275.1 Candidatus Nitrosocosmicus sp.
CTAGTTAAAAAATCAATGCATTTTTCTCTTTGAAAATTCTAAAAATAGGTATATTACTGCAATTATTTCAAACCTACCTATAATCATATTGATGCTTAGTAATATTTTTGATAGCAGATCTGCGTTAATGTTTGTTATACCTGCTGTCAACCCTGTGGTCGTTAAAGCTGATACTGATTCAAACAGAGAATCTAAAAAATTCTTTTCTGTAAGAAGTGATAAAAGTGCACCAGTAAAAAAAGACATAAAGACAAAAAGGAAAATAACAAGGATCGCTTCATTGAACGTCCTTTCTTCCTTTTGAACTTCGGATTTTCTTTCAAAACCGTGATATGCGTTGTTATACCTGGAAGAAACTGCTGAAATAGATCTAGTTGTAACGTCTGCAGAAAATTTCTTTTTAGTCAATTTCTGAACTATTTGCAATATTCTACCAACTTTAATACCACCGGCAGTAGAAAACGCTGTTCCTCCAATTAGCATTAAAATTATTAATAAAATCTTGCCATCATCAGACAATAGCGTAATATCTAAGAACTGAAACCCTGTAGTTGTGGCAGCACTTACGGTGTGAAATACCCCAACCATGATACTTGCAGACGGGTCTGACAAGTATAGGAGGTATGTGAAAATGGGGATCGCAGTAAACATAATTCCAAAAAATACAATTACTTCCGGACGCATTTTTGTAGTGTGCATTTCCTTACTAAATACTGCATAATGAAATGCAAACGGAAGGGCGGAAATTATCATGCCGGTCATTATTACACACAGTTCTAGAATGTTTTCAGAAACCAGCGACGTGGATGAAGGCACAAAACCACCTCCAGTCACAGCGCTAAATATTAGGGAAATATTATAAATTATTTCGTGGTTTCCTGAAATATACAAAAAGACTGATAAGGAAATAGTATAGACACTAAAAATAACTCCTATCGTAAGTATCAATTGCTTTAACCTCAGACTTCCTCCACCCAACATCCCCTTCATATGGGCCAACTTTCTTTCAGGGTAGAAGAATGTAATTACCAAGTATACGAAACTCAATCCACCTATCCACTGGGTAAACGATCTGTAAAAATCAAAACTCTTTGGGAGATCTTCGGGATGAACCAACATGGATAGCCCAGTCGTTGTAAAACCTGAAGCACTTTCAAAGAAACTGTTTACTACCAGAGTTAGGGGATCAATTCCCTCACCAAATGGATTTACATACATGTAGGGGATACTTCCAAAAAAACTTAGTAAAACGAAACTAAAGACCATCAGAATGGACGCCTGCTTGAGGTTCATTGGCGTCTTTTCTCCATAGGCATTAAGGATAAATCCTGTTACAGACATTGTCGTAATCCCAAGAAAGATTCCGGTCGCGGAAACAACTTCACCTAATGCTGTGGCTAATATAGCTGGAGCAATGAAAAGCAAACCAGAAAACTGAAGGATAAACCCCAGATTACCCCATATTGGTTTGTATCTTTCCCTGATTACCACTCTGTAGCTTCTAAATTGTCTTTCTAGTACAGATGTTCTAATGGCATTTGCCAAACCTTCTTGGGTTACCATTCCCAAAATATGCACATTATCAGTAACCGGTATTCTCTTGATCAGATTGAGTCTCATTAGTTCCAAGGCTTGTCTTACATATGCCTTTGCTGAGATAGTAACGAGGGGAGATGACATTATTGTCTTTATACTGACTTGGTCAGAATCTTCGCCTCTCATGACAATTTTATCTAAAATATCACTATCGGTGATAATGCCTACATATTCTTCAATCTTGTTTTTTACAATAATGGTTTCGGCCTTTTTTCCATGCATTAACTTGACAGCATTTGCTGCATCTGTATCTTCATCTAGAATTATGAAATTATGATGCGCATAAGTTAATACAGGACGGTTGAGAGGGTCTGTGTCCATTATTTCTTCAGAATTTAGTTTAGATGATATGACGAATCATTTTAAACTTTACTATGTAGACAACTTTAAAAACCATATTAAACACGAAACTACATTGTGATTTTGATCAATCTTTTGACTTTATGCGCTTGGCTTTGTGAATCAGGTAAACCCAGTAGATGTTTAGGCATGTTCATAAATAATAACCAAAATCGGTCGACTTATTATCTGATAATTACGAAATCTAACTGGTCAAAGTCTTGCAATTTAGATGAGGTCACATGAGTTGCTAATTTGCTTCCAACGTCCTGATTATGTAAAAAGGTCTAAAGTCGCTTTTCTATAGAACTAGACTAATTAAAAAAATAGATTAATTAAGGAATTAACAAAGTCACAGTTTCTGGTGCGTTGGCTACGCTGTTAGCCCCAGATACTCTTTTTATATCATCATCACCGTAAATTACTTCTGCAGTAAATCCTTTTCCTACTGGTACCTCAGCAGAAGGGAATTCAAAAGTAAAAGAGCTTGTTTGCAACCCCGGGAATATTATGCCCGATAATGTTTGAGGGTTGCGTGAACCATCTATTGCTACATGTAGTGCTCCGTGTTCGTCTAGATTGCCCGTATTTTGGACTAGAACAACTATCTTAAATGATGAGCTGCTTTGGGCATTAACGTCTTTGATCCCCCAAAAAATGGCGATTGACCCAATTAGGATAAGTAGAGTGCATACACATAATGAATTAATCCTTAATCTTTTGTTTGTGTTTCTATTTGAAGGAGATTGCCTAATTGCTATTCCATCAAAACATAGTTTCATTACTATATTAAAGTGAAATTATTTATTAAATTTTTTTTATG
>JAKDMR010000419.1 GCA_030452275.1 Candidatus Nitrosocosmicus sp.
CCCACCCAACAACAAAGAGAAGGAAATAAATAGATTTTTCGTAAATATCGCATTCTTTCAAAGAGATCCCGTTGTCGCAACAAAGAATTCCGAAATCAGCAATATAGTATTTGCCTTTAGTACCTCTTATTCCAGAATCTTCTTTTTTTATCCAACCCTTTTCTTCCAGTTTCCTTAAATCCGATGTGAAGTCACGGTATGAAAGTTTAGGTTCAATTTTTTTTCTTAGAGTTTTATAGAGTTTAAGATAATTGAGATTTTCGTTCTCTTTCAAAATCGATATAATGGAGTCAATTCTATCATTATTCATTATGGTAGTACTACCATAAACTTGTATATTTGTGTTTCTGCAATATTACACATCGAATAAAAAATCTTCAAATAGAAATGTTATGTCCGCAGGTATTTCTTTTTCGTCAAATATCCTTGAGATAATTGATCAAGACCGTGGAGATATATCAAGAAGTAGATTCCTTTTAAGGATTTTAGAAGAAAAATACCACGATAGGATCCAGCAAAAGGAATTATCTGAAAAAAGAAGAGGAGGAGGAATCTGGAATGCCTAAGAATGTAAAGGAAGAGATTGTAAACCATATCTCACATTCTCAAACAATAAACAATGATACTCAAAACGAGAGGGTATCTGATAAAGATATTCTTCCATGTGATGCTTTAAAATGTAATGAAAAAGCTTCAGAAAAAATAGAACTGAGCGCAGGCATATACGGAAATTTACAAATCAACGTATGTAAAAACTGCATTGGAATTTTCAAAAGAGGCGAGAATCAGTTATGAATAAGAAGGTATCAAAAGAACCTGTTTCATATCAGGGTCAAAATTGCCAGGTCACTGTCGTCAACCAATTAGTAGAAAGTATGTTAATGGAACCGAAATCAAAACATCGTGGTTTGTACTATCAAATAATAGAACAATTGAAATCTGGATTTGAGATAATACCTATCAGGATATCATACTTTAAACACAATGATCAGATTCATCAATGGATAATTGAGACTTGTAAAAAGGAAGTGGAAAGATATCTGAAACTTGCCATTATCCAATTTGCAAAGTCTCTTAATATTTCTATAATTCAGTCTAATTTCAAGGTGAGGTTGATAAAATAAAATGAATTTCCTTGACGCTGTTCACACTTTCATCCTCCCTGATATTTGTAACTGCGGACGAGAAAAATCATCACCTAAATCTAGGAAGCTGTGAAAAAAACAACTGTAAATGTAAGAGGTTCGTGCCTTGATAGAGGAGGAGACTGAAGAAGTATCTTCAGAAATGCTATTGAAGCCAAACAAGGATTTTGTCAGATCAGACAACAGTATTTCAACTACTCCTAGTAGAGACCTGGACTTTTGTTTCAAAGTAGTTCTTAAGGAAGCAACAAAAGAAGACAGGTTGGTTAAACAAGTCTTTTACACCGCTCTTAGTGCATATACAACTAACCCGATTAATTTGGCTATAAATGCTCCATCAGGAGAAGGTAAAACTCATGTATTAATGAAGGTAAGTGATCTATTTCCGGATAAGGATGTTCAGTTTATTGCTGATATGTTCGACAAAGCTATTTTCCATAAGAACGGATATCTTGGCATAAAAGATGATGATGGAAATTTTGAAAATATTGAGGGCGATTTATCTGATTTGAGAGAATCCCTAGATACAAAAATACATGAATTTAAGAAGACAGCAGGAAATAATGAACTAGCAACAAAGAATGAACTTAAGAAGGAAATTGAAAAGATTCAGAAACAGATTAATTCGATTCGAGACAAAGCAGTAAAAGTTATAGATTTAAATCACAAGATTCTGATTTTCCTTGATACACCAAAAAAAGAAATATTTAAAGCTTTAATGTCCTTGTTGAGTCACGATAAACTTGCTGTAGAGTATCATTACGTAGATACATCTAGTAACACAGGAATAGCAACTAAAATTAATGTTTTAGTGGGCTGGCCAGCTGTTATTTTTGCTCAGGCAATTGACTTTACAAACCATCCCAGATACCAGGAAATTCAACGTAGGTTTATTGTTACAAATCCTAGAATGGATAATGAAAAATACGAGAGTGCCATAAATTTAATCATTGAAAGGAACTGTATTCCAGACTTTGTTTATCAATTAAAGGTTGTAAGCGATGATGTAAAAGATAAATCACGAGAAATTATCCTAAACATTCAAGATGATCTCTTATCCATTTCATCTACTATAAGACCAGGTAAGAATAACACATTAATTCCGTATCGTCATCTGATTAGTCAACTACTGCTTTCAAAAAACAGGAGCGCCCAAGACATGACTTTTGTAAATAGAGTACTGAACCTTGTAGGTTTGCTGACCAATATTAATATTAAAAAAAGACCGTCCTTGGAGATAAAACCAACCTTTGGTTCGGATTCTTTCCGTATTCCTATGGCCTTGTATTCAGATCTATTTGAAAGCCTTTCTCTCATTAATAACTCAACAGGAGGGATAAGACCATATGTATTGGACTGGTATCAAAACATCTTTTTGATCCTGTATGGATCAAAAGTGGCTCCGAATTCTAAGGATAGAAATGGAGAATCCATAACTGAAGAAAGTATTGCTGTAACTACACAACAGCTAATAGAAAAAACGAGCGAGGTTATGAAAAAGCATTATACGTCAAGGATTTTACTTACAGATTTCCTCTATCCTCTTCTGAATCTTGGATATATTAGACTTCTTGCGTAATTAGAACACGTTAGTCGTAACTTCCAGCCATCA
>JAKDMR010000420.1 GCA_030452275.1 Candidatus Nitrosocosmicus sp.
TGATACCCATTTCTTTGTCATAGATTTTCAATAGTCTAATCCACGCCTTTTTGAAAATAACAAGGTTATTCCACTCCTGAAATCTCCTATGACAGACAGAACCTGAGCCATATTCTCTGGGTAGCATTTTCCACTGGCATCCTGTTCTTAGAACGTAGAGGATTCCATCAAGGACCTTTCTATATATGGTATTATTGGTCTACCAACAGTCTTGGACGGTTTTTCTTTAGGTAGTATCTTCTTAAACTCATCCCATAATTTGTCTGGGATCCTTATGATGATAGTATGGTGATCATTGTCTTTATCACCCCTTAGCTCCTCTTTTCTCTTCTGAACACAGGCCACAGTTTAGCAAGATAGGAAAGGAGCTATAATCCTATCGAATTTTGGGATAGGCTCTTAGTATTTAACCACTAATTATTATTTATCTTCGACTAATCTTATAACCCAGAGAGCAGACCTTGTATAGATGCTTGTTCGATTGATAACATGATGCTAACATTAGGCCCCCAGAGGTTTACTTAAGATAACTATCAAATTAACAAATGACATAAGATTGAAGGTATTCACATCAAAATATCTTGAAATTCCATCTGTAAAAGAGAACGCGGATTGTCCCAAGAAGAAAAACATCTGCTAAAGTAAAAAGTAATTGGATTCAATGTTCCAAATGAAAAAAACCACATGATCATTCAGATTGCGATGTATTTGACTCAGAATGTTCCTATCTACATCTTGATTTCATTAGAGGAATTAGAAGAATTAATAATAATCTATAGGAAAAAGTGAGGAAGAGAATACTCGTTTAAATGTCCAAGCATGTCATCACGATCATATGGATTATTCTCTTGTAAAGATGTAATCGAAGTGGGAAAAACCTGATCAGTATGAGTATCGGAATAAGATCAAGCAGGGTTGATAGTAGTTTGATATCCGATTACTTTACGGTATAAACCTTGTAAGGATTCCCTGTTTTTGTGTCAATATATTTCCAATCACTATTCTCAAAATTGACTTGCTTAAAATTAGTTTGAATCTGTGGATGTAGTAATTTATAAACATTTTCTCCAACAGATATTCCATTGGGTGATGTAATAGACGTAATTTTCGAAGTTACATTCATTGTGTATCCCAAAATATCAACTTGAGAACTCTTATCATAACCGTATTGAAATACAATGTTTTCTCCTTCGTCAATACCAATTTTGACAGAAAGACTTGGATAATCGTGTTTACTTAATATGGGATTGATACCCTCCTTAATGATGTTAATCATGGATTCAGCGCATCTGAATGTGTTATCACATGTTAGATATTTGTTGAATCCAGAAGGAAAAAATGCGATAACTGCATCACCTGCATATTTTAGAACATATCCATTAAGGCTTTCTATAGTTGACGACATTTCATGGGAAAACGCCCTTACAACCGTCACTAATTTTTCAACCGGCAAGGTCATGCTCATCTTCGTAGAACCGACCAAGTCCGCATACATTACTACTAATGATACTTTAGAATCCACATGTCTTAGCAAATAGTCTTGTCCTCTTTTAATAGATGTGTTGTATCGATATCTTTCTTTTATTGCCCCCCATAATCGATCTTGTCTCAAATTGACCAATGTCTTTAGATCAAAAATTTCTGTTTCCCTTTCAGTCTGATTACTCTTTTTGTAAATAATGTCTTCTAAAACCCTTCTATCTTCATCATCTAGTTTGTCATTATTTACATGCTTATCCGTGTCCGTATTCTCTTCCTTCAGAGTAAATTTTAAAATCATGCTTTAAAAAGATTTATAGAGTATATTGTATCTTGGACAACTGTCTTTTGCCTGAAATCGTCTACTTCAAGAAGTCGATGTCGACTCATATAACGAACACATATCGATTCTTAGAACATCTTTTAATATATCCTAGCAAAAGTGATTTCAGAATTAATACTTTCAATATGTCTTTTAAAGTCATGAAGAATTTGACTAGTATTGATTGAAAAAAATTACTACAAACTATTACGGTGGTAACAACAAAAAATTGTTTAACTTTGTAAAACATAAGGTTAATTGACAGATGAAGTGAAATAAATTTCATTAAAGGATGTTCTAATTCAAATGTGTATTTATTTCATACCATTCTGAACTCTACTCAGCTTAGTCCATACAAAAGTAAAAGTGTAGCAAAGGTTAGAAGTATTTCTTTATTATATCGATGAATAGATTATGGTTCAACTGCTAGGATGTTGCGACTTTAGTACCTTCGCGTTTTTGTACCGACCTTGGCTCGGATTTATTTTGCTAATCTTAAAATGGATCTGCCTTGCATCAAAAAAATAGATTGTTTCTTTTTTTGTTACTGGTTAATTAATTTGAGCGTATTGCTAATAATGTTTCCGTGATCTGCCTCAACTTCTGTAGTTACCACAAGGAGATGATCATCATCCAAAGGAATAGTTATACGTTTCAATTTTTCATATTCCGTCATCGCATATATCCCCTTTCCAGTTTTACTAGTTAGTGATTTTCTCAGTCCCCACCTACCCACTGCATGCAAATTAGATTTTTGTGATTCTTGAGGCGAAAGTAGACTGGGTTTACCATCTCTCATGCCACCATACTTTGTTTCACCGGTTTCATCACAAATACCTGCAAAACGAATTTTTGGATCGATATCTAATACACTCTTACAGATCTGATCATAATCCATGGCTATATAGATAATTGGCTTGTATTAAAGATATCATAAATTCATAATAATGTA
>JAKDMR010000421.1 GCA_030452275.1 Candidatus Nitrosocosmicus sp.
ATTTAAAAGTTGTAGATATAATAATATAATATTTACTAATGATCAGTTAAAAAAAGATACTAGATTTTTTAAATATGTTTATGATTTTAAGCAAATTATTTAACTACATTTATTAATGTAACCAATAATCATAAGTTAGAGTCAATCTTGCAAAGATTCGATGATTTAGATATGAAAATTTTGTCAGAATTAACAAAAGATGCAAGTATTTCAATCCCCCAGCTTAGTAAGAAATTAAACATAAACTCATCGGTTTTATATAGCAGAATAAAAAGGCTCTTGAAACGAGAGCTTATCAGAAAATTTACGGTTATTATTAATGAATCACAGTTGGGTATCAATATTAAAGCAACAGTCGGCATAAATCGAGATCCAAAATTAAAAGAACCTATCCATAACGAACTTATCAAGATTCCAGAAATAAGGTCACTCATAGAAGTCACAGGTCGTTTTGACATTATATTATCGGTATCTACACGAACCTTAGAGGAGTTGCACAAAGTAGTAATTGAGAGAATCGGTAAAATAGAAGGTATTCAAGCTACAGAGACCTTTGTGGAGATGCAAAGAACAGATAAAGAACCTGTTTATTCGATACAGACTAGCAATCAAAGTTTTAACTGAGAAGTGTCTATAGTATTGAGGTTTGAAATTAGAAATATTAAAATTATAATGAAATATCTAGAATCTTAGAATTCAATTGTTCTCGTTACAATCAATACTCGATCTGATTCAAAAAAGAATAGCTGAGATATTTCAAACTCTTAAATTAGCAAAAAAAACAAGCAAGGATGATTATTTCACTCATCTAAGGTTGGTGTTATTGGCTATAGGTGCAGTAGGCGGGATTGGTTTTATGATAAAATTAGTCGGCGAACTATTATTTGTAAATAAGTAGCACATTAATTTTTTACATCAATTTATCTTATAATATAGCCGAAAGATGAGTTTATCGTTATGTTTTGTTTTGTGAACGAAGATGAGTAAAAACCCTATTGAGATTGATATTGAAAATAAAATAAAAATCAACCCTGAATCTATGATCATAGAAAAATTATATCCGATTATTCATGACAATTCAATTTTTTTATTTTATAAGGATGAAAACGAGCTAATCAATTGTTATGAAATTACAGATAAGAGCATCCTAGAAAAGGTAATGTTAAATCCCGATAAAATAATTGAAATTTTGGAAGAGTTAGGCAAGTGATATACTATTATATTATTGAATTTTGCATAATATTTAATGTCTCATAGCAAATACGAATCAGGAAATAAAAAAAGCAACGAAATTTTTATTGGGAAAAAACCACTAATGACGTATGTAACTGCAACTCTGGTACAACTAGCTAATGAGCCAACTGTCGTCATAAAAGCAAGAGGGAAAAGCATCACAAGGGCAGTAGATGTGGCTCAAATAATAGTGAAAAGAATGAATACATTGGGATATAGAGTAGAAAAAGTGAAGTTAGGTTCAGATGTTCTAACTGGTGCTGAAGATGATAAACCTAGAAATGTCTCTACAATAGAGGTATCGATTTCAAGATCAAAGTAAAATTTTGCCACTTTTTCAGCAAAGTATTATCGTATAATTTTTCGAATATTTAATAATTACCTGAAAAGTATGATATTATGACGATACCGCACAAATATTTACAAAAATCTATTGGGAAGTTTTTGACTTCAATGGTTATTCTCGTGTTTTTGATACATATCAATCAGTTAGCAAGTAAGGATCTCTTAACATTCGGTTTCTTTCATGAAAGTCAAAGTCAGTCAATGCTGACACATACCGATAATAAATTTCATTTCACAATTGATTATCCCGCTAATTGGGAAAAGTCTGTAAAGCTAAACAATGAAATAATTTTGATTGCCCCTAAAGATAAAGATTCAGTTAGTAACCCTGCTGGCGTTGTGGTTAAAGTAGTCCCAACTCCAGGAAAGAACATATCTGCCGACTCTGCATCAAAAGAGCTTGCAAATCAAATTCAAAAAGAACATAAAGATTTCAAAATGGAAGCATCTGAGATTTTAACAATGGACGGAAAGAAAGCTGCGAAAGTAGTTTTTACCGCAACTGACAGCAAATTACAAAATCGCAAAGCAATGCAAATTGTAGTTTCAAATTATGAAAATATTTACATTCTTACGTACAAAGCTTCTTTGGATAAATACAATACATTTGAAAATATGGCTAATGATATGATAAAATCCTTTAAATTCTTGCCAAAACAACAGTAAATAATTGCTTAGTGCACTGATATTATCAGCACACTAAACATGTTCCCCTTCGGTTTGGTCGATGTAACTACCAGTAAAAGTAAATCATATTTAAACTTATCAATTTTGAACAATTTAGTTACCTAGGTAAAATCCTATGGACTTTGAATCCTCCGCATCGCTGGGAAATGAAAAGGTTTTGATCGTACTCATTTATCACAATATAATCTAATTGGGAGCCTTGTAACCAAACCGTTGACACAATTGAAGTATTTGGCTTGACACCCTGCAAAATATTAGATACCATACCTGATCCATCAAAAAAGACTCAATTTGAATTCTCCATAATTGGGATAACAAAGTCAATAAATTATATTTGACATTTTAAGTACTTTTGACTGCACAGATGTTTGATTGCCTATTCTAATATTAATGCTAAAATATCCAATTGTCATGCCCTTTCGAACTTTAAAAGTAAGGTAAAAGTAAAGTAAAGTAAAATTTGCATATATTTT
>JAKDMR010000040.1 GCA_030452275.1 Candidatus Nitrosocosmicus sp.
GATTCCAACCATTTCATAAAGGGCATTTATATTCGCTCAGATGGTGCAGCGATAAGGTAGACGAGTTGATAGTTGCTGTGGGAAGCTCAGACAAAAGTTTTGAATTAAGAAATCCTTTCACTGCTGGAGAAAGGATAGAAATAATTAGAGAAAATATAACCACTGAGATAAAAGAAAAACGTGATAAAATTATTCTTATCCCAGTTCCAGACGTAGGAGTACACTTATTGTGGACATATAATATGGATTTATTAGTTCCCAGATATAGTATTGTATTTACAAACGATCCTTTTACTAGTATGCTATACAAGGAAAGGAGAATTGAAATAATACATCCAGACTTGATTGGTAGAGAATCCTTGTCTGCCACAGAAGTAAGGCACAGGATTGTAAGTGACAAGAACTGGGAAGAGCTGGTACCCACTCCCACCATAAAACTGATCAATGAAATCAATGGGGTAGACAGGGTAAAGAATTTATACAATTTAACAAAATCACGTGCCACCACAGAATATCATCATTAAGTCAAACTGGTCAGAGTTTTGAGGAAATAGTTGTAAATGTTATTAGTAGATGGTTCAACCGGCGAGGGAGGTGGACAGATTCTTAGAAGTGCAGTAACTATTTCAACAATAATCGGAAAGCCAATAAAAGTGACAAACATAAGATCAAATAGAAAGGATCCCGGTTTGAAGCATCAACATGTCTTAACAATTCAGCTACTTTCGAGAATATTTAACATACATACCGAAAATGTAAGTTTGGGTTCGGAATGGATCAAGTTTGAAGCATCTAAAGACAATAGATTCAATGAATATGATAAACCCGCAAATGAAACCATAATTGCAGACATTGGAACTGCAGGCAGTATACCACTGCTATTGCAGACATTGATTCCAACAATAGCAGTTTCTCAAAAAGACTTGGTAATTAGATTGTCAGGTGGAACTGATGTGAAATATAGTCCAACCATAGATTATATAAAATATGTATTAAGAGATGCATACTCTAGAATTGGAATCATATTTGACATAAATGTCCTAAAAAGAGGATTCTATCCTAGAGGACAAGGGCTTGTCGAAATCAACATAAGAAAAGCCACTGATCTTCATCCAATAGAGTTTTGTAATTTCAAAGAAGTTAAACCAAACATAATAAGCATAGCAGCAAGGTTGCCAAAACATATACCAGAGAGACAAATTGGGAGTGCAATTGCAACTTTGGAGAAAAAAGGCATAAGATACTCTAAACACCGATCAATCTTAGAAAATTCAGAGAGTCCAGGATCTTCAATTCTAGTATACAGCACTTCAGAATCAGGTATATATTTGGGGGGTGATTCTATTGGCGAAAAAGGCGTCAAAGCAGAAATAATAGGAAATAGAGCTGCAAAGAAATTCATAGACGATTATGAATTTCGCGCATGCATTGATCAATATTTAGCAGATATGCTAGTCCTGCCGTTAAGCTTTGTTCGTGGAAAATCCAGGTACAAAATATCAAGAATAACTGCACACCTATTAACAAATTTGGAAGTGATTAGAATGCTCAATTCCATGGAGTATCATTTTGACAAAATTTCTGAAAACGAATTCATACTAGTGATTGAAGGTAATCCAGTTATTTGAAAAATTTTTTTGTTTCTCCCAGAGTTATCATATCAACTGGATTTATTTTAATCACCATTGGCAAATTTGAAACAGCCCTTCCGATTGCCAAACAATTTCTATGTGAAAGTGTCTTAACTAAGGACTTGATGGTTGAGGAGTCTACTAACGACACCTTTGAAATTTTTTCAAGATCAGAATCGTTTGTAAAATTAAATAAAAAAATATTATCAACCTGTCTATATATGGTATCATTTATAGCATCTGGCTGATTTGTAATAAAGGTAGAATAAATTCCAAAATGCCTCATTCTGGTTATTAGATCTTCCCAATATGTATCACGAATATATAGCTGAGCTTCTTCAGCAAATATAAAAATTGGCGGGATTAGGGATTTTTCCAATAATTCAATTAATTTATTCATCACTAGCTCAACAATCATTCGTCTTACTACAGGAGAAATCCTGCTCATATTAACTATCATAGCAGCTCCTTTTGGTTTTGTTTTTATTACATCCTCAAATTGAAACCCTCTTTCGTTAACACTATGGGTCGAAAACAATCGAGAGGAATTAATCATGTGGAATCGGGACAATAATGCATCCCTCACCAATTCATTAATAGTCCAAGTTCCAAAAGCTTTACCAAGCTCAAATAAATTAAGTATCTTTTTGTTTTCTAGCGAATCCCATATTCTAAAAAATTCTCTTAATGATGCGGAAGGCATATCTAATGCATTTTTTAACATATTAGAAATAGAAGGTTTTCCAAAATATGTTAAATTGAATTTCAATTCTTTTCCAGGATTTAACAAAAGAAGCTTGTCGCTAATAGATGATGGCGTCCCATCAACATTATAGGACAGCCCACTATACTCATTATTTAAATCAAATACAATTACGTAGGCACCATATTGTATGAGAGAGTTGATCAATATTTTTGAAAGATGAGATTTACCGGTTTCTTTCTTGCCCGTGATTATATTTAACTTACCATCTAGATCTTCAGCAAAAATTTCAAAGTTTTGATTATCAGATCCACATCTACCTAAGGAAATTGGGTATTTCATGTTTTTCTTTAATAAAGCTTTTATCTCGTTTAAACCAATTTTGACAATTTTGGAGTTTACTCTTGATGGTACCCAATCTACATCGGTTGATATTTGATTATCGTTATCGATAGAAGCCCTTATTTTAGTCTTAAAGATCCTGACATCCCTTATTGTTTGAGATAGATTAGTAATCTCCAAGGGATCAAAAATATTTTCAGTACTAAATTTAGAAATCACCTCATCCTTTATTATCTCTTCTACAAGGGACGATGATGAAAAATACTCTTCGTCATAGAATTGAACAAGTAGTTTCTTATTATTGTTAAAATCTTCAATAACAAAGTAGTCACCCTTATTTGCAAAATCATTTGTTACCGCTAGTAAGAGAATTTCATCGCCTGTTTTTGATAGAATTTTCATCTCCAAGCGGTCCCTAAAACGGATGATCGAGCATTCTCATGAGAAATTTCTCTAACAGAATAGTTAGACTTTATGAAACTCTTCATACTTGCTAATTCCGTATTTGAAAAAACAGAAACATGATGTGAAAGTTGGAGAGTGCTTGGATAACCAAAATGAATTAATTCGTTATATAGTAATGTTCCTAAAGTACCACTCACATCATTGTTATATGATACTACATCAGCCCGTAGTATGTTCGAGTATTGATTGTTAGACAACTTTACTAGAAGATGTTCCCCATATATCCTTGATATCAAGCTTTGAATAACCAGGTTTATGTCGACATATGAAGAAACTTTAGATCTTATCAAAGGATATGACAAATACTTTAGTATCTTTATTTTGGAGTTTTTGCTTATTCCAATTACTGAATTTTTATTGATAACAGAATTTTCTACGATTTTTGAAATATTATAAAAATGATTCTCAAATATTGAAGATTTCAATGAACCATCAATGAGTATTATAGAGTTTGAAACTAATTTTGATAACCAAAACTGAATATACCTTTCTATGTTTACTCTTAAAAATTTTTTTGCGTAATCATCATTAAAGAGTATTAGTTTGGATACATTGTGCTCAAGTCGAAGATTCTTAAGAGATTCATCATTAAGATAAAAAATTAACGGGCCAATTTTTAGATGAGCAGCAGGTTTGCCCTTAAAAGATATACAAATAGATCCCTTTACGGCATATAATCCACCGTCCTCGACTTCTGCAATTTTAATACAGCTAGAATCAATACCAAAAACTAACTTTTCCTTTTCCACTAATTCAATTCCGTTTATTTTCATGTTAGCGTACCTTTCGGAATGAATTCCCCAATTTTGTATGGGTACGCCCTCGTCATCGTCTACAAAAACCAGCTTTTTATTTTCAATTAAATTTCTATAGTCTTTACAAAAGTAGGAATTACTAAAGTTGTTAATTAAAGATTTTTTCATATCCTCTATATTTGATTCCAGATCGTGAAGATTTAATTGATTGTGCATGTTGTTCAACAACAACAAGATGTTAATAAATGTTGTGCATGTTGTGCATGTTGTGCAACAACACCTTTATCAGACAGGAGATATATATAAATATCAAAGATGAGTGAAGCGGTATCGAAATTATCTTTAGAGACAAAGATAAAATTGAAATATAAAGAATGGGAAGTCGAAATTACATGTGTAGAAGATAAAGTTAAGAATGTAGTGGAGAACGTCCTTACCGGAATAGATATTGCCTCGCTCTCAGGTACAAATACCAATAGTGAAATTGAAAAACTAAAGACTGAAATTGATTTATTAAAATCTAAAATTGACAGAGACAGTAATTTTCAAAGTTTGAATCAAAAAAGAAACAATGTTTCATTAAAGGAACTTGCAAAGAATGGAAATACGTGTAGAAGTTTGATGGAAAAGATCTGTTATGAGAAATTTTTTGAAAATGAGAGATTACTTGTAGAGGTTCACCAGGAGTTGTCAAGAATTGGATATAATTACGATAAAACAGCAGTATCACATTCTTTAAGCGATATGGTAAGAGAAGGGATATTAACTCGTGTAGGAACCCTAAGAAACTATAGATATATTCAGAAAAAACCATTGTTTGAAAAGTAACTATTCAGAGTAATTTTTTTGCCATAATATCATTTAACCACTTAATTCCGATAGTGGTAATCCCATATGCTACTGATTCTGCTTGATTTTCCTTATTTACACTTTTTACAACATATCCAACTTTAACTAATTCAGACAATCTTGAACTAATAGATTTTGGATTCAGGTTTGTTGTAGATTGGATTTCGGATATAGGAGACGATTTTTCAGAAATCTTGCCCAATTCGAATGCTATTTTTGACCCTAACAAAAATAGCATGACTATTTCCTTATCAGAAAATTTTTTATTATGAATTTCTCCCAGGTTGGGTAATATTTTGGGCCCCTCGGGTGTAATTTTGATTATAGATGAATACATCTCGATCAATTCGGACACAGAGTAATTTAAGGAAATTTTCTGAGCTAAGCGTATCTCTGGAATATTTTTGGTAAGAAAAGAAATAGTAGACAAAAGAACATTCTCAGGCTCCCCACTAAATTGCACTTTTATACCGTTATATTGAATTGAGATATTTACAATATTATTCTTGTTTGGATCATCGTAAACCATGTAAATATATTCAATAAACTGATAAAATGTTATAAACTTATGAATGTATATCTATTACCCTTGTTATGAACTTTTATCAAAGTAGTTTAGTAAGTAGATGAAAAGTACATTAATGGATGAAATGCCAGAAGTCTTAGGTCAAATCACTAGAAATGTCTAAGGATAATGATAATAAAAATAATTTCATTAAAACAGGATTTACCAAATTATTGAAACCATTTGAGGATTCAATGAACGAAGTAGAAAAAATATCGAAAGCCTTCGGTTTAGCATTGAGGATTTACAGTAGCATGACGAGAAAATATCAGTATGATAAAATTGAACCTCAAATAAATCATTCACTAAGAGTAGCATTAATTCTAAACGAAGAAATGAACTCAAATAGTTCAGATCTGGTTTGTTCTGCACTACTTCATGATATTTTTAATAAACAAGAAGTATCCAAAGAGACGAAAGACTACATAAAAAAAGAAATAAGCGAAAAAACATTTACAACAGTATCATTTTTTAGCAAATATTCCAATTTAGAATCTAATAAAAATGAAGAATTAAAAATAGAAAAACAGTTTGGCAAAATAAAACAATCAGACAGCATGATAAAAAATATTATACTGGCTGAACGACTAGATGAACTTCGATCATTGAAAAATTCGAGAAGGAAGGACAAAATAGCGAGAATTAAGGAAGAAACTCAGAAATATTTTGTACCATTAGCAGAGACAACTAATGAAAAAATTTTGTTAAAACTAGTGATAGCGCTTTATGAATTGAAGTAATAAACTAGGGATTAGTGATTATTGCACATCGCACATGCCGTTATTTTTCTTATGACCCGTCCAGTGAGAAAAACAGCCAAAAAGAGAATGACCAGAGCATCCACATATTATGCATTTCTTATTGTTTTTATTCAACCTACTCAATATATCCAATTCATCAAGATAGTTAAATTTATTTGATAATAATTAGATTGACGATGGAGGAAATCCAAGGTATTTGAATTTATGATTCTAACATAATACACACTTTTTCAGTGAAGAAACAAGATAAAAGTCTAATATGAAGATAAACATAAGAAGATGATTGGTGTAAAAAAATCACCATAAGGCAAGTTATCTATCTTCTTGGACTAGCCATACCAGTTTCGATATAATTGACCGAATCTGCAATATAGCATGCATGATCAGAAATGCGTTCCAAATATTTTAGTATTAAAGCGGTGGAGATATTGCAGCGGATATCTGAATAATTGTTTGCGGCGACAAGTTGAGATGATTCACGCGTACTTTTTCTGTACAATACATCAACCATTTCCTCCATTTCATAAATTTTGGCTAAAATAGAATTATCCCGTAATCGTAGTGCAGATATCCCAAGATCCATCATCTCTAAAACAAGTTTTGACATGCGTATTACGGAAGACTTGTCGCACAATTCTAATGGTCCTAGAATTTCTAACACGGTAATAATATCATAAGCGTATCTACCGAATCTTGAAAAAACGTAAGATAGCTCCATGCAAGATTTTATGTATCTCAAGTCTGTTGCCACAGGCTGGAATCGAGCGATCAGTTCTATACATAATTCCGATACTTCATCTTGAAGAAAACGCAGTTTTGCAGACGACTCAAATATTTGTTTTTTTGTGGAGGAGTCATCATCCTTATAGGATGTAATAGCCTTGGACACGGTATTTTCAGCTAAACTAGCCATATCAAAAACAATGCTGCTAACCTTAGTTAGCCCCAAATCAAGTAATCTTACCACTTTGATTGAAATGTTAAAAACTTAATAATTAAGCCTATCCAAATTTTCCTGAAATATATCTTTCAGTTAACTCTTTTTTTGGATATTTAAATATTTGATCGGTTGGACCGAATTCGATTAACTCCCCTAAATACATAAATGCAGTATAATCCGAAATTCTGGCCGCCTGTTGCATATTATGAGTTACAATTATCACAGTCAAATTCTTCTTAAGATCATTTATCAACTCTTCAATTTTTGAAGATGCAATAGGATCTAATGCAGAAGTAGGTTCATCCATCAAGAGAATTTCAGGTTGCATTGCAAGAGCTCGTGCAATGCATAGTCTTTGTTGTTGACCACCAGACAAACTTATTCCTGGTTTATCAAGATCATTTTTTACTTCTTCCCATAATGCAGCTCCCCGTAAGCTATCGTGAACTATATCCTTTATCAAAATTTTATCCTTAATGCCATTGAGTTTCAAACCAGCTGCTACATTATCATATATACTCATGGTAGGAAATGGATTTGGTTTTTGAAAGACCATACCCATTCGTCTCCTTATAAGGACAGGGTCTGACTGTTTGTCATAGATATTTAGATCATCTAAAATAATTCTACCGTCAGCAGTAGCATTAGGAGTTAAATCATGCATCCTATTAATGCATCTTAACAGAGTTGTTTTACCACATCCAGATGGACCGATTAATGCGGTCACACAGTTTTCCTTAACATCAAGATTAATATCCTTTAAAGCTATTTTACCACTAAACCAGGCTTTCAAAGATTGCACCGATAGTTTAGGATTCTCTATTTTGAGATCTAAGGCAGAATTATCCCCAGATTTAGTATTATCATATGGTGAAACATTATTAACATCATTCTCGGGTCGGGTTTTATGGTAGGTTGAAATAGAGTCAATCTCTTTATTTATAGAAGGTTTCAAGAAGTTATTCAAATCGTCCACGAGATACTTAATCATACTACAAATTCATAATATTCCTTTTCTATATGAAATATATAGTATTATATAGATAAGGTAGATAAATTATCAAGTAGTCGATTTAAACGTCATACTCCTTTTTTGAGCAAACATCCTTAGAGCAATGCTTAGTGATAATACAAGCAATATAAGTAATAATGCGGCACCCCAGCCTTGTTCGTGAGCTGATGGGTACGGTTGCGAAGCTAATCTCCAGATTCTCAAGGGCAGAGCATCGACAGGGGAATTAAAGCCACTGAAAAACAAACTCGTTCCAAGAATAGTCATAATCAACGGTGCAGTTTCTCCTGCTATTCTAGATACGGCAAGTACGATGCCTGTGGATATACCACTTTTAGAGCCCATTATCACAATATGCCATATCACCTTCCACTTTGGAAGACCCAGACCATAGGCTGCCTCTCTTAGAGTGTTTGGAACTAGTTTTAATGTCTCTTCAGACACCCTTGCAACAATGGGAATCATTATTATAGATAAAACAAATGCCCCTGCCAGAATTGAAAATGAGCCAAGGGTTAGTACAATTGCGATGTATCCCGTAATTCCTATTACGATAGAAGGAATGCCGGTCAATACATCATTAAAAAGTCTAAGGAAATATGCAAACTTTCTGCTAGAACTAGAATATTCGGAGAGATACACCCCAGTCAAAACTCCTACAGGAGCTCCAATTAAAGAGGCTAATCCTACAACTATCAAAGTTCCTTGGATGGATGGACCTATACCTCCATCTCCTGAGCCCATAGAACCGGGAGGTTGAAACAGAAATTCAAAGCTTAGAGCGCCAACACCATTTTTAAATACTTCTATCAAAATAGAGCTTAAAGGAATAATAGCAATTATTACAAAACTAGATAACAAAATAGTGACTAAATTATTTATTATCGTTCTTTTTGAAGAATTTTTTTTGATATACTCTTGAATTATTGATTTGTAATTTTCATTCTTATGGGGTTTTTGATTTTGATTTTTGTTATCTTTGCTCATATTATTCCCTCAAGTTAGAATAGGATTTTGAAACCTTGGATATTATGAAAATGGCAAGGATGTTTATGAAGATAGTAATTACAAAGAGAACCAATCCAAGGCCAATCAATGCTGAAAGATGAAGATCGTTTGATGCTTCATTAAATTCATTTGCAATAATACTAGAGAGGGTCTGACTTTGAGAGAACAAAGATGTAGGGATAGCTGCCAAACCAATTGCATTTCCAATAATTAAGGTTACTAGCATGGTTTCTCCTATAGCTCTCCCCAATCCCAAAAAGGATGCACCCATTAAACCAGTTCTTGAGGAAGGCAGAATAGCTGTTTTAACCATTTCCCATCGCGTTGCACCCAATGCATATGCAGCTTCCTTCTGCGAATGAGGAATAGCCTTAATGACTTCCCTTGATACAGCTGATATAATAGGAATAATCATTATAGCAAGTACAATTCCAGCTGTAAAAACATCCAAACCGAACGGAGCTTTTGCAAAAATTGATATATAATCTCCAAATGTGTTGTGAAGAGGTTCTTCTATAAAATCTCTAATCCAGAATCTGAACACAAATAATGCCCATAGACCATAAATGATACTAGGTACAGCTGCCAATAATTCAACTACAAAAGATAAAATCGTACCTAGTTTTTTTGGAATCATTTCAGTAATAAATATCGCTATACCTATGCTAATGGGAACTGCAATAGCCATTGCAATTGCCGAGCTAACGAGCGTTCCTATTATATAAGGCAGGGCGCCAAATGATTCCCTTCCTTCCACAGGATTCCAATCAGTTCCAATTACAAAATTGATTCCTTCTTTAAAGAATATAGGCATGGAACCTTCAAAAAGAGTAGAAAATATAATTGCAGCCATCAACAGCGTATAAAGGGACGCCCCAATTACCAAAGCCTTAAAAAACTTGTCTCCAAAAATTGATTTTCGGGATTGTAAATCTAATTTCTTTACCAGATCGAAATGTGTATCATTAGAATCTTTTAGAGACAAAGTATATCAATAAAGTAAAACTGTTTAATTATATATTTTACATATATAATTAATATAGAATATATATTCTATATAGAAAAAAAATAAAATTAGTTGGAGAGTATTGGGTTTCCATTAAAAGTTAATGATCTCAACGTTTCATTATTAAGGTCAACAACTGCTTGAGGCAAAGGAACATAGCCTAATGGTTCAGCGAATTTTTGTCCATCTGTTATGGCCCAGTCTATGAATCCGACTAGGGCTTTTGCTTTTTGTTCATCTATAGTGGGGTTAGTGCTCAAGTCTTTATAGAGCAAAAGATAGGAGAAACTAGAGATTGGGTAGGAATTAGGTCCTGAGCGGTCTGTTAATGTTACATTGGTCCATGGTTCTGGGCCTTTAGGCAGCGTTGCTGCGGCTGCACTTACCGCATCCATAGTTGAATTAATTGATGGAGTTATGAAATTACCTTCTTTATTTTGTATTGATGCGAAATTCATCTGTGTTGTTAAAGCATAGGCTAATTCGATATATCCTATTGAGTAAGGCGATCCTTGAATTGAGGCTGCGACACCTTCGTTTCCCGGGGCCCCTAAACCAGAAGGCCATTGCACAGATTTTCCAACGCCTATTCTGTCAAACCATTCGCTGCTTACTTTAGATAAGTAGTCTGCAAATACAAAAGTGGTGCCAGAGCCATCAGAGCGGTGAACTGAAATGATATCCTCTGATGGTAAAGCTACGTCAGGATTAAGTTCCTTGATTTTTGGATCATCCCATTTCGCAATTTTCCCTAAATATATATCAGCTATAACTGGTCCTGTAAGTTTAAGAGGCGTCGTTAATTCTGGAAGATTATATGCAAGCACAACGGAACCTATTGTTTCTGGAATATGAACGGGATCTCCGGCCTTTTGAAATTCGGTAGTTGAAAGTGGAGCGTCAGTTGCACCAAAGTCCACTGTTTTTTCAGTGAACTGTTTAATTCCGCCACCACTACCGATAGAAGCATAATTAAGATTTACATCAGGATTTACGTTTTTGTATTCTACTCTCCAAGTATCTATTAAAGGAAATGGAAAAGTTGCTCCGGCTCCATTAATAGTAACTTGTTGTGCATTTACTGAATTCACATAGACTGGAACTAATAGCGATATAGCTAAAAGTGATATAGCTAAAAGTGATATAGCTAATATCCTATAGTTAGTTAAATTAGTCATCAGTTTTGTATATCTATATTGTTATTAATCAATTGTCTATAT
>JAKDMR010000422.1 GCA_030452275.1 Candidatus Nitrosocosmicus sp.
CAATTAGTAGTAAGTAGCGACAGTGCAACTAGTGATCCTGATTCTGTAACTGTGTCTGTTACCCCACCTACTACGATCCTGAAACCTATTGCTGATGCTGGTACCGATATAACTGTACAAAGCAATGTGTTGACGCAGTTGGATGGTAGCAAAAGCTATGATCCTAATAATTCTGGTGATGATGTTCGTCCATCTCTAAACTTCGATTGGACACAGACTGGTGGTCCAGAGGTGATCCTGAATAACCCGACATCTGCGAATCCCACATTTACATCTCCTCAATTAGAGGAAGAGAATAGACTTACCTTCCAATTAGTAGTAAGTAGCGACAGTGCAACTAGTGATCCTGATTCTGTAACTGTGTATGACACTCCTGATACCCCATCTGATACCCCATCTGATACCCCATCTGATACCCCATCTGATACCCCATCTGATACCCCATCTGATTCTCAGGAATTTCAAACAGCAGTGAATAATTGTGAAACTGATCCAACAGAAACTTTTACAGGAGGATCATTAACAATTATTACCGATCAAGATTTTTCCCAAGTATATAAGGTATCTCCTAATCCTTACACGGCTGAGGAATCTCTATATTTTGTAAATAATGATTTTTTCGATTGTGATTCTAATAATTCGGCGATATCACTAAATGGACTAGATTATTCTTGGTATACAGTAGAAATCCTTGATCAATATAATGTTAACAATACCAAGACATTTGATATTTCAATAAATGAAAACCTTTCCTTTCCTACGATATACGTGTTTGACAGAGCATTTGTACCAAATCTGACATACGAACCTATACTTTCTCAATTTATTGTTTGGTTAAATGAAAGTGTTACTACAAATGCAGTGCTAGTGTCGCAAGACTACATCCAGAATGGTGAAATAAAATTTGTTTTTGATAATCCACCTGGTTTTGTAATCAATATGAATAATAGTGGACAACTTAATGAGAGGGATTTTATGAATAAACTTAGTGAAGATCCAAGGATTTTTGCAATTAATCAAGATATAAACGGAAAGATTGCTTCCGTAAAGTACAACAATCAAACCGTTCCTAATAGTCTTGAAAGAATTAATGCAAATGTGCTCAATATCGCAAGTGAAATATCGCCCGGTACTTTTCCCAATCAATCCGGAGAACTGGATTTTTCAAATGTTGATATCGCAATTTTGGATACTGGAATAAGCCTTGACCATCCCGACCTGAATGTCTACAAGAATGTTTCTTTTGTAGAAGGAGCTTTGACCGGTGATGATGACCTAGGCCATGGGTCGCATATTGCAGGAATAGCTGCTGCAAAAGATAATTCAATAGGTATAATGGGTGTTGCACCAGGGGCTAAACTTTGGGCTATCAAGGTATGTGATGTTAACGGTAACTGTCCTCTATCTTCTCAAATAAAGGGGATTCAGTACGTTAATGAACATGCTGACGAGATAGATATAGTTAATTTAAGCATTGAAAATCCACCTTCAGAGAAATTGGATAAAACTATAAATGAATCCCTATCAAAGGGGCTGATATTTGTGGTCGCCGCAGGAAATAGCAATATTAACACGACATTAACTTCTCCTGCACGAAATCCTGGGGTAATAGCAGTTTCTGCAATATCTGATAGTGACGGAGAATGTGGCGGTAGGGGCAAAAGTACAATTGGGGGTCCTGATGATTATGTTGCTAGTTTCAGTAACTATGGAAATAGTATTGATTTTGCAGCACCAGGAGTGAATGTGTTTTCTACTTACAAGGACAAAGGATATGCATTTGATAGTGGTACAAGTATGGCGGCCCCTGTCGTTGCCGGACAAGCCGCTTTGTTTAAAAGCATTAAACCTAATGCTACTTCTGAAGAGGTAATTTCTACTTTGATTAATTCTAGTATTCCATATTCAACTCCTTGTGCAGGAGTTAACCATGGTCATTTTCAAGATGCTCAAAACTATCACAAAGAACCACTGATCTATACACTAAGAATTCCCGAAGTAGGCGCTATCACTACTACACGCTAGTAATAATCGATTGCCTGGTTACATTTTAAGTTGGTATACGATATTCAGTAGATCTATGCTGCTGTTACATTGACCCTATTATTCTTATTCTCTTTATCCTATTGAATTTTGAGCTAATCTATTACCAAAACCTCAATTTCGTATTAGATAACGATGTAATAAAATAAATATGATGTATGTCCAAAAATAGGATATGGAATGCGCAGTATATGATACATATGTTACAAAAAAAGATGGAAGAATAATGCATTTTGACGTGATTGTAGAAGCAAATACTCCTCACGAAAAAGCAATCGAATACGGAAAGGAGTATCTTAATAGTGTTGATCAAGGAGGACAGAAAATGTCTCAAGAGGAATGTCAGTTCTGTCATATTCAAGAGGCACCACCAGTTGTAGCAAAAGACATTAAAGATTCTGGTTATTACATTCAAAAAATGGAAGGTTGCCCTTAGAATCAAAAATTTAATATTTGGATTGCCTTCATACAACTTATTTATGGAATCCATGTCAAATGGTGAATTTTACAAAATTTATCAATTGTTTAATAAAAAACTCACTCATAAGTCCTTTGTTTTGACTGGTGCTGATATGTTACTTAAATTAAGTTCAAATGAAAAACCTATCACACGATGGTAAAACAGATTTACTTTGAACAAATCCTAATTACTTTTATTATTTAAGCATTATTTACCATCGGAT
>JAKDMR010000423.1 GCA_030452275.1 Candidatus Nitrosocosmicus sp.
AGTGATAAATTGGTTATATCCCAGCTAAATAGTTTGAGTTAGGCG
Source organism: Candidatus Nitrosocosmicus sp. (assembly GCA_030452275.1). GTDB lineage: Archaea > Thermoproteota > Nitrososphaeria > Nitrososphaerales > Nitrososphaeraceae > Nitrosocosmicus. Next base: position 46 of record JAKDMR010000423.1, read on the forward strand.
ACAAAGCAATTTTTTCTTGTCTTATATCTATTTGATATTCTGGAGTTAGTCTTACACCCCACCAGCAAGTTCTTCTCTCATCCCTTTTACCCTTCTTTCCATCTGTTAATCCTAGCTTCTTTAGATCCTTGCCAAACACCTCTATGGATTTTATGGCTATTTTGTAATTCTTACAGAATTTAATATAGGCGCTATAAAGATCAGCTTTGGTTATCCATTCATCTGTAGTAGCATCTTCAGCTATCGCTTCTTCTTTGAATATTTTTACAGGTTCGGTCACTCGCTCAGATTTTAATCTCCTTTGTTCTACAGTTTTTTCATTTATGAAAATTCCATTGCTTTTCAAGATTCTCCTTAGAGCCACCATCAATACGTTAAATATCCCAGAAAGCTCTTCCTTAGAGCTTAACTTTTGAAGAAGATATGGATCATCCTTCTTACCTTCAAAGGTAAACGGGAAGCTTATCAAAACTTCTCTACGGTAATATGCAGCGGTTTGATCGATTGTTTCCCTAAGTATATTTGCATTAAAAAAAAGTTTTGCATGCAGATAGGTATCGTATGCTTTCTGATTTTTTCTTTCAATTCGTATAGGTTGCTTTCTTCCACCTGTCAATTTTTTTAGAATGGAGGTATCTCTAATAACCGCATTTGATAGCTCAGTATCAACATTTACATCTTTAAACTCCAGATCTGATAATGCAAATCTATTATCAAACAAAGCAGAAATAGAAGCGTTACTAATGTTCTTGGGGTCCTGCAATTTTGTCAATAAACCTGTAAATACACTTTTACCATTAGAACCATAACCAAAGAGCTTAAAGAAATATTCAAAAGGTGTGTCTCTGTAGAATGTGTATGCCATTGATTCCACTGCAGTTCTTATTTCTACAGGATATAATACATCTTTTAGAAACTTCCCAAAAAGTTTAGGTTTGATGTTTGGATCTAATACAATGGGTTTTTGGTTTACTGAAAGATAGTCAGGAGTATGAGGGTTCAATTTTTCTTTATAAATGTCATACAAACCATTTTGAAGATTTAAGATGTGGATATTCGCATCAAGATCATCTCGCTTATGATAGGTTTTCCTGATAATATGACCTTTAATCTCTGTTATATGTTTGTTAGCAAGCTCATAACCAAAAATGTTCTCAGCCTCTTTTTCAATTATGATTTCTCCACCCTGAATGTAGACTCCATTTTTGTAATACAGTATTTCTTTTGATTCTTCAAGTGTTACGAAGTTGTTATTTTCTAAGATTAGTTCGGTAGCTCTCTCAATAATATCTGCATGGGTTTTATTATCTCTGGCAAAATATTTGTTTTCTCTTACAAATGTTAGACAGCTACTCCAAATAGTGTCCATTTCGTCTTTTGGTAATGATTCTGGTTGACAAAATCTTTGGTTTACTTCATCAAAAAAGCTTTTTAGTTTTTCAATAATACCTTCGTCTTCCTGATAATGGTGAAATAGAATTGAATTGGCTATCGATAGCATAGCGCTATGTCGTTGACCTTCTAATATCATGATATTTGAGCCATTATTTCTTAATCGAAGATTCTTGATCATCCTTTTTAATTCTGGACTTAACAACGTGTTTTTATCCCCATACTCAAGACCGTATTTTCTGCAGATACCATTGATATGTTGAATCATTTCCAGGGCTTGAGATTTACTTAAAATACAAGGCTTTGTTGTCCCCAATATTTGATATCTATACCCATTCTTGTGAGTTGAATTACAACAGAACATTATCCCATGCTCAGCTTTACTCTTTACTTCAATTCCCAATTTGGAATCAGGACCTTTACCTGGAAATGAAATAGGGGATAGTAAGTAAACATGAGCTCTGTTCAAATCATCTGGATGCTGCTCAAAAATTGTCTTGAGTGCTAATTCATCAATTGAGATTTTTTTTCCATTCAGAGTGCAAAATTCATCTATAGCCTCTTTTCGATCTAAATCTACGGCAACTAGATATAGATCTTCATAATTGTTATAATCTTTGTCTTGATTCGTTAAGTATAATTTTCCTGGATAAATGGCCATACCATCCTTAAATTTATCTTCTTTTTTCCATCTTTCAAACTCTGCTTTTGGAATCCTATCTTTTTGATATTGTTTGTAAGAACTCGTAATTGGAATTCTGTTTTTCGTATCAAATGGAAAAACGTTAACCTTTACTTGATAATACCAAAAATCTGCCCAAAAGTTGTGATCTGATGGGGTTATATCTATTTTTGGTGTCAAGGTGTAAACCTCATACAATCGCAATTATTCGCCCAACATTTTCCAGAATGTCTAAAACTAAGTAAATGTCGGTCTTTTTCATGACCACAATAGCAAATGTCAGGAAGGACAAAATCCTCTATGAAATCATCATTCAATTGTCATACTTGACCTCGTTAATATTATATTCGAACTTTCTAACACATACATGACACAGAGCTAATTCAATATTGCCAAATCTCCCAATACTCTGGGTAATCTTTTGGGTGGAAGGCCTTGAACATCCAAAACCATTACAGATTATTGAGTTCTAATCTGTTCTGTTTTTTGGTAATCGATAAGTTGTTGTTCAATTTAGGTCACCCCTGTTAAATTTGATATTTGGGTGTTGGGAACATTACTCTTACTACATCCTTGATTGAGGAGAATAAATTCGATAATTCTATTT
>JAKDMR010000424.1 GCA_030452275.1 Candidatus Nitrosocosmicus sp.
ATGTTTTTAAGTATAATCTCTTTGAATAACTTTCACAAAAAGAATGGTTGAAAATGTACTGCAGATTATTCAAAACAAAGTAACGTTATCTAAGATTAATCGTTTTTTTACAGACGAAGAAATTAGCCAGTTGGTTGAAAAATATGGGACTCCCCTATATCTAGTAGACGAAGAGGCTCTGCATTATAAAGTTTTAGAACTTAACAGAGCTTATGAAAAATTCCATGGCCATGTAAAGATTGCATATTCAATTAAAGCTAATTTTAATCCATCTATCCTTAGAACATTCATGAAAGACAATATTACTTTTGATCTTACTTCTCTGGGTGAATTGTTTTTTATAAGGGAATTAAACATTAATCCTGAAAATATTGTCTACACAAGTGTAACAGAAGAGCTAGATGAATATCAGCAGGCGCTTTCTTATGGAATTACGAGAATTGTCGTTAGTTCTTACTTTGGATTAGTTAATTTGTCTCAAGCTGCAAACATTGTTGGCATTATTCCTAAAGTAATGGTACGTATTAATCCCGAAGTAGGTGTTAAAGCCGAGGTCAGGGCATCTTACAAAAATGGTAAATTTGGAGTTCCTTTAAACGGTGGGAAAGTTGATTCAGCTTATTTCATTGTTAAATCTATTTTTGATAATCCCTTATTGGAGTTTGAGGGTTTTCATTTTCATCTGGGGTCCCAAATTACCGACTTTGTATGTTATGTTAATGCTCTAGACAGACTAAATTCATTACTAAATAAACTAAAAAAAGAAATCACCAATTTTTCATTAAAAACACTGGATATTGGCGGCGGTACTCCTGTATTTTATAACGAGCCCGTTCCTACCCCAAGTGAAATGTCGTCTGTATATATAGAAAAACTGAATAATCTAGTGTCCTCTCATGGTAAATTTACACTAATGATAGAGAGCGGTAGATACCTAGTTGCAGAATCGTCTATAATGGTTTCAAAAATTGTCAATACTAAAGAATACAATGATCACAAGATAGTTATTTTAGATACAGGATACCATCTTTTGTTAGATGCCGCTTTACTTAAACAAGAATATCCTCAGGAAGTGATATCAAACAAAAACAACAATAATCATCTTTACTTTTCCAATTCTAACAAACAGTATACTGGGAAGAATATTCGTCTTGTGGGAAGGTTGTGTGATACTTTAGATGTTTTCCCTACCTCGAAACTATCCGACCTATCATATGCAAACATTGGAAATTATATTTTGTTTTATAATGTAGGAGCCTATTCTCTAGTGTTTAACATGCCCTTTCATTGTCAAACTAAGCCCCCCGTTCTGATGAAAACTTGTGAGGGGGACATTAAATTAATAAGAAAAGGTACCTCTTATAAGGATCTTTATGAAGAAGAAGGCGGCTTAATTCCATAACATTTTTTGTATGATTCAAATATCGTGTGGTTTTGACTTTGATAAATTATACTAGAGTCCATATTTTTGTAAGTGGAAAAGTACAAGGGGTATATTATCGTCAAAACACTGCACAAAAGGCACAGGAGCTAGGTGTCGTTGGTTGGGTTAGAAATTTGTCAGACGGACGGGTGGAATCTGTGATGGAGGGTTTGGATGTCAATATTGATAAAATGATTAGCTGGTGTAAGTCAGGACCTAAAGATGCCCTGGTGACAGATATTAAAATCATGAATGAGGAATATAAAAAGGAGTTTGCTACTTTTGATATCGTCAAAACACTTTAGATGATGAATGTTCCTCTGACAAGTAATATTTTGTAGTTTTAAATTTTAGAATATTGTTACTGTTTTATTTTTGCAATACTGATTTAACATTTTAAAATTAGGGTCTTACTAATATGTTATTTTTCTCTAGATATTTCTTAACCTCTTTTAACTTTGCCTTATTAAAATGGAACAGAGATGCTGCCAATGCTGCATCGACATCTGTTTTTTTATACACTTTTAGTATATCATCAACCGATCCGCATCCTCCTGAGGCTATAACAGGAATGTTTATTTTATCACAAATCGCATTAATTAATTCAATATCGTATCCATTTTCTGTTCCGTCTGTATCTATGCTTGTCAAAAGTATTTCTCCTGCTCCCATTTTTTCAACTTTTTTAGCCCACTCGATCGCATCAATTCCCGTAGATTTTTTACCACCAAAAATCTTGATTTCAAACCAATATTTTTTTCCATCCTTGGAAAAAAAATATTTTCCACCTTGACCATAGTTTCTTTTTACATCCAAAGCAACTACTATACACTGCTTTCCGAAAATACACATTAATTCCTGGATCAATTCCGGGTCTACTACTGCTGCAGTATTTATTGAAACCCTGTCTGCGCCACTCAAGAGTAGATTGCGTGCATCTTCCAATGTCTTTATGCCGCCCCCTACCATAAATGGTATGTTTATTACACTAGCTACATTTTTTACAATATCTTTCATTGTTTTACGATGTTCCTCAGCAGCAGTAATGTCTAAAAATGTTAATTCATCGGCGCCTTCGTCGCTATATTGTTTGGCTAATTTGACAGGGTCTCCAGCATCTTTTAGCTCCTTAAAGTTAATACCTTTTACAACTCTACCTTTATTTACATCCAGACAGGGAATGATTCTTTTTGCCACTGTCATATTTAAATCAATTCTTGAACATGTTCTATTTTCAATTTCTTATCATACAATGCTTTCCCTAAGATTACTGCATAACAATTAAC
>JAKDMR010000425.1 GCA_030452275.1 Candidatus Nitrosocosmicus sp.
TTAGAAAACTAGAACAAATTACTAAAATCAATTATGACCCCGCCTCAAATATCTAGTCGTCTAAACATCTCTAAATTATTAATTCATCTCTGATGGATCATACAATTTTGGAATAATTTGGTAAAGTTGGGTAGATACGACAGTTATGAGATGCTCAGTTAATATGTTCAAATATATATTATGTTTCTTTGAAAAAGAATTAGTTTACCCATACATCAATCGATGACTTGGAACGTTCCTATCCTCTGCTCCTCCTCCTATTCCTCCTCCTCCTGCTGCACGCTGTTCTTGTTCAGCTTTGATAATTTGTTCTAATTGTTTCTTCAATTTTTGTCCTTGTTCTCTCAGTTGACTTGTTTCGATCTTTAGTTTGTTGTCTTTCATAAAATTATTAAAAGATTCAATCAATAATGAGGCGCCTTCAGGATCAGGAATTCCGCTCGAAGATGGAATGAGAATTGCAGCACATGGAATTTGATTAGATAAACAAGCAGACAACAATCCGCCTGCAATACCACCTATGAATGTAGTATACTTCTTAGTTGAATCTTCAATTGCCTTTCTATTGAAATTACTTTGCGGGTTAGATCCATCATCAGAGGCAGATTCGGTCTCACTTTTCTTTTCTTTTTTGACTTCGTTATCTGTAACTTTAATTTCTTTATTTGTGTTCTTTTCCATATTCTCGCTTGCCAATATCACTGTTTTTCTGTCAGAATCAGGTATGCCCTGAACAGGAATTCCATCTAAAACCATCACTTCCTCTATCGAATTTTTCATTGCCCAATCCATTACTGCATCTAGAACAAAATGTATACCATCCATCATTATAGGCGCTTCGCATACCAGAACACAAACATTTCCCTCTTTGTTTGCGTATAGCCTAAATGGATGTCTTAATTTACCATCAATAAATATTACTCCGGGAGATATGTAATGAGATTCTACAAATGCAATCTGATACATTTCTAATTTATCAATTATATAGCTTGTACTAATTGAACCGACTAGCCCGGGCCCTGGGAATCCAGCAATAAGGATTGTTCGATCTTTTTTTAAGTTATTTAAGTCGGCAATAGTGATAATTTTTGTTGTAATCGGATTTGTGCTTGCAGTTTCCCTACCACCTGATAATGACGAAGACATAGAATTCATTAATTATCTATACCTCTCATATTTGCTTCTTAATTAATATAGTTATTAATATTATAGGGCAGAAACTTTGTACTTGGCATCTTTGGGTTGTCTTATCTTGAAGATGCTTTTGATTCTTTATTATTTTATTTTAGTATCTTTGTTTTTAGATGAACCATCTCTTCTCTGATGTAGATTTCCTGTCAAACCATCACCAACATATAACATTGTAATTGAATACGTCAAAATAAAATTATTCAGGTATCAACTCAGTTTGATACCCTTTATGAAATTAAAATGGGTTCTGAAACATATTTTTTATCCCCATATTTTTTCCTTGAAAGTCCATTTCTTATTAAATAAGAAATTGCTAACTGATGCTATTGTAACTCCTATTAAGAGTGAAACATCGTATGGAACGCCTGATTCTCTGAGCATATATATTGACAAGAACTGTATTAGGATTCCCAGGGAACTACATCCAATGAACATTCCGTATTGCCTAATAAACCGTGTCAAATTGACATTTTTGTCTTCAAAAGTCCAGAATTTATTTAATAGGAAATTTGTGGTTACGGATACCGCGATCCCTACCGCAGTGGCTTGCAGATATCCAAAGCTCCCCAAGATTCCATTTGACAAAAGAATTGATACCAAATAATTCAAAACAAAGCCACTAGCTCCTACCGTATAAAACCTAGCCGCCTTTGAAATAAATTGAACCGATTTCCTCTTTTCTAAGTGAGTGTTTTGTTTCTTAGATGTTCTTCCATATCGATAGAGTTTCCAAACTGCCTTAACATAATCTAAAATTATTGGAAAGTTAAGTTTGCTCTGTCCGTATTTTCGATCCTTAAAAGTGTAGGGTATTTCTTTTACCTTGATAGTGTTTTTTTTCTTTATTAAGATTTCTAACAGTATCTTAAATCCATCTGTATTAAATTCTATGTCGTGAAGTGTATGTTTTGGAAAAGCAAAAAACCCTGACATCGGATCATAAACATTTTTCAAAGATAATCCATGTCTGGCAATAAAATTTGCTCCTACACTGAGCAATAATCTCTTAAAGGGCATCCCATTGATAGCCCCACCTGTAATATATCTAGAACCTATAATGATACAATTTGGTTCCTTCTTCAACTCCGATATCATTCTATTTATTACCTCTGGAGGATGTGAAAAATCTGCGTCCATGATTAAGACATTTTGCCCCTCACTTGTACTGATTCCGTTTACAAGGGCCGAAATCAAACCCGTCTTTTCTTTTCTATGAACTACCTTAATTGAGATGTCTTGATCTGGTTCGTCCCTATGTAAATTGCTCATTTTGGATTCGATATATTTTTCGACCATTAGACCCGTCCCATCAGGAGAGTTATCATCTACTATTATGATTTCTACGTTCGTTCCTGCAGGTATATTAGATGGAATTTGATTAAGTAAATCCGTAATATTCCTAGATTCGTTAAAAGTAGGTATAATGATGGATACAAATTTTTTATATTCTGTAGTTTTTGGTATGGTATCACTTACATTTAACATTGTCATTGGTAATCCCTCATCTCACACCATTAA
>JAKDMR010000426.1 GCA_030452275.1 Candidatus Nitrosocosmicus sp.
CAAGCACAACTAGTTTACAGGAAGGAAGCATCCATTTGTTTACATGACTGTTAACCGCTGTTCCAGTCTGTCTTAAAACATTAGATAATTTAGTAAGTTTTGCAATAGATTGATCTATACCTATAACTTTTGTAGTAATCGTAATAGCAAAGTTTCCTTTTCCTCCTGCGCCTCCTGTCGATGATCCTCCACTTCTACCAGACATTATTATACATATTAGAATTCATTCAAAAATAGCAAGAGAACTAATAATTATATAATAATGAAATACCCCTAAGAAAGTTTAAAGCTGACTTAGAGGTATCGTCAATTGTTGAGATTAACAGAGAAGGATAACAATTCTAAAGATTTAAAGTTATGCGATTGCGGATGCGGAACTTTGATACCTATTAGAGATATTAGAGGTAGATCAAGACGATTTGTTGATGGACATTTCAATAGAGGAGAAAGATGTAATTTCTGGAAAGGAGGTAAAATAATTAATAGTGACGGGTATGTCGAAATATATTCCCCCGATCATCACAAGGCTACAAAAAGTAGACCGTATGTTAAAGAACATGTTGACGTAATGGAGAAGCATATAGGGAGATATCTCAGGAAGGGTGAGGAAGTTCATCACATAAATGAAGACAAACTTGATAACAGAATACAGAACCTACAATTAATGTCTAGATCAGAACATTTGAGTTATAATAAAAAAGGACATATGTATGGATTGGGTAAACACAAAGACACATGTGATAGGGTTTGTTTTAACTGTAAATCTTAAACCTACACATACAAATCATATAAACGAAATAGAACACCACATCCTGTTTGGTATCACTTACCTCATGATAAAATAAATTGGTACTGTCAGAAGTGTCGAGATCGGTTCAAATATCTTGAGAAGATAGATAAAATATAATCGTAATAGGGAAATTACCTTTACTGCTACCTGCGGAGCTACTACTAGACATCTATAATATGAAAATATGAAAAAAACCTAACTAGAGAAGTAATAAAGAAAATCAGAGAGATAGTCTTGTTGTTATTGTTTTGAAGTAAATAAATAATAAATTATGTCTTTATGTCCAGCGAATCTAACATGTCATTATACAGGTAATCTCCATTTTCATAATCTACGTGTTCTACTCCAAATATATAAATCAGGTCATTATTATGAGTAAAAGCAAAATAGCGGTTTTCATTCAGAATAGTTGTACTAGTAGTCTCAAATGTCAATTCCATTTTTCCATCCACTATTTTTATTTCTGGCGGTCCTAATGATACCTCCATTTTACTGGGCATAAAGTCTTCTAAAATAAAACTGGGCAATGATTTGTCTTCATGATTAGCATATATCCGTAGTTCAGCATCTATGTAAGTAAATAGAGGATTTTCTTCGTTATCAGGATTAAAGAAATTTACCATTTGAGGCAGATTCCTTACACTCGGAATATCACTAGACCAATCAACATCCAAGTATGTATTAGGTTCTCCCATCATTTCAGGATAATCAACACTAAATCCATATTCTGAATTTTCAAACGTATTCCATTCTATATCTTGTAATCGATCTGTTGTTTGTGCAAATACCTTTGAATCAGTTGAAAATAAAGTAATTATTCCTACCATTAAAATGACTAAAAATATCAGGATTTTGAACATGTTTTGATTAAATTACCTATGGGTGGATGCTATGTAATCCATTGCCATATTACAGGCACCAATTATTTGATCGCTATTATAATTCACACACAAATTTATAAGATTCATTATATCGGTATAACATGTTTGTAATGCTAATTCATCTGTTTGCATTTCGCATTGATGAACTCGTAAACCTATATGAGATTCCAGAAACTCTCATTCCGAATTTGAGGGGGAATAACCTATAACTGATGATGATAGTGCTGTTGGTATTATTGTAACTATGGTTATCATTGCAGATAAAATCAAAGATGTTTTTTTATAATTATTCATTTACCATTGTTATACTACTAGAAAGCTATATACTTTAATTGTAGATTTTTCTATTTGATTATCTTGCCTCCGCCGCTGATCTTTTATATATTACTAGGTCAAGCTAGGATCCGCAACTGTTAAATGACTTACCCTAAAGGATATACACCTCCCTCAGCTGGAGATAGAGGAGGAGAAAGAATTAGAGGTGGCAAGAAACGCCTCAGAGCTAGAAATACAGCGATAGTGTTGCTTGTGATTTTTAGCCTATTTATTATCATGATTGTAGCAGGTTCAGCCACAAAATCATCCAGATCGCCATCACCTCCATCCCAATCCGCAGCCATGATGGAAACAACTTCAGAATCTGAATCTGGTGACGACAATGAATCTAGTTGTGACTCATCATACCCAGATGTATGTATACCTTCATATCCACCAGATCTGAATTGTGCAGATGTTTCGGAAAAACGTTTTAGTGTCATAGGTTCTGATCCACATGGATTTGATGGAGATTATGATGACATAGGATGTAAATCCTAACCGAATAACAATCTTTATCCCTTCTTTTTCAACCGAGATAATATCCAGCTGGATCAATTTCAAAGAAATCTAAATGATTCAAATATTTCTTCTAGTTGATTCTGAACATTCACAGAATCTATGTTTTTGGTATTTTGTTGATCCTGTTCAAATAAGGTTATAAAACAACGATCTTTTTTGTCATTTATGATAAACGTTCTTTCATGTATAACTATATTTTTA
>JAKDMR010000427.1 GCA_030452275.1 Candidatus Nitrosocosmicus sp.
GTTGATATTGTCTGTAATAGATGACTCCACAGTATTTACAGATGAATATAGAGCATATGACCGGCTGGAAGAACATGTTCATACACAAAAGTGTCAATCATTCACAGAAAGAATATGCAACTGGTATAGTACATGTGAATAACTGTGAATGTAGAAGTAATCTTTACCAGTTATGGATGAGAAAGTTCATGGGTGTAAACAAGACATTTACAGACGTATTCCAAAACATTTCAGTTTATTCATAACAATAGAAGGACCAAGACACGAGAGGAAAGGTTCATGGAAATTCTTTGTTGTCACAGTAGCTGAAACATTCAGAAATAAGAGCGAATGTGTTATCAACTATAACGTCTGTTGCGAGCTTTATGCCAAAAATACCGACAGGTGATATGACAGCCGATCACAGAATATCCTCCTAGTCTATAATAATATGACTTTTTTGTGACTACTTTGCTCCTATTTGTAGTGGGATTACTTCCACCAAAGGTGATTTTACAGATATAGAATCAAGTGATTACCAAGTCCAATAGATACCTATAACATTTTCATTAATTTTTTATAGTTTATTATGAATAATTGGAACATCTAGTTTATTCCATTCCTGAAATCTCCTATGGCATGTTGATGTACCTGAACTAATATTCATTGGGAAGTTTTGTCCGTTGACACCATGCTATTCTCAGGAGTAGAGATTTGCATCAAACATTTTTCTATATGAAATTATTGATCTATCGATTTTCTTGGATAACTTTTTTTTTGACATGACATTCTTAAACTCATCCAATTATTTATCTGGAATCCTTATAATGGTAATAGGATGAGGATTATTACCTGTATCGTTCCTTACTTCCTCTTTCTTCTTTACAAAGGTCACAGTTTGGCAAAAGAGGATTAAGAAGATAAAGATCTATAGCATTTTGGGAGAAACTCTTAATATAACGGTGGATTGCAATCAATTGAATCAAAATACCTAAAACTCCAGTAAACAGGACCCATCAGGTTCTGGTCCATGGTCCGGGTAATTATATTAATTGGTATAGATATGTTTTTATTCATTATATTATAATGTAAGTTAAATCTATGAATAAATTATATTATTTGTCACTTTCCATGATGGTGTTCGGCTTTGTGGGATACATTGGATTATTCCAGTTGCCGCATCTGTTTGGCCAAAATTTATCAAACGATGATAATGAACTAGTCAGATGGGATATGATAAAAGGATTATGGAATATTACCGAAAATAGGTTAATAGGTGGAACACAAAACGATACAAACAGCCCTTGGGATAACATTATTATCAGTCCGTATGCAAGCAATAATTTTTCTAAAATAAGTACTTCCTTTAGCATTAACAACTTGGATGATAATTCCAACAATTATGTCGCCATCATATATTCTTTCAAAGATATCAATAACTACAAGTTTGCAAGTATGCATATCTATAAAGGGGAGACATCTGTGAGGTTTGCAAATGTCGATAATGGTACGGTCTATTCAACCCCAGCTTGGCCATATGTAAAAACAGATTTAAAATGGAATAATGACAACACAGTATATGAAATGAGTTTATCTAAGAACGGTGCCATAAAATCAATAGGTATTAACGGTACAACACTTTATTCAATTGATGATAGATCGGATGATGGCATTGGATACCTCGGTTTAAAGTACGGCAATATACGTGACATCCATCTCATGAACTATGAACTCTTAGATATGGCTAGGAATAATACATTTGTTGTCAGTGATACTCAAAATATATTTTTACAAGATAAGAGTTTGCCAGAGGGAAGCTTTATTCACTTGTATGATTCATCTCCTTATAAGATAGTAGAAGGTCATATCGATGCAAGGCTTCCATGCGAAGATGACGGATCTACTGATTTAAACATGCTAATTGGTATGACACCTTATCTAGTACCTTTTGACATAGAAACGGTATCTTCTCAATCAAACTTAGAGGGGATTTGTCAGTATCAGTTTAACATTCAGTCTAATGAAACAGAATCAATAGCAGATATAACATTACAAAACAATTCAACAGATACAATAGAATTTCCTTTCTCCTCCTCCATTCTTATTCACATTGCCAAAATATCTGAGATGAATTAAACATTTTGTTACGTTTCGTTTGTTTTTCTGGATTAAAAGTATGGCGGATATTCCAAACATAAAACAGACAAATGTCTGTTTCACTCCATTCTTTATACATAGGTAAAAGAAATGACTATTGATGCTGCTTGAAGTACTAGTTCATCAATTTCATTTCAAAGAAATTGTGATACCGAGATAAGTTCGTTAATTAATGATCCATTGGCCTTATTGACTGATTAATTCCTTTTCCTAGATGTGCTAGTTTTAATTATTCAAATAAATTGGATTTAAATTCATAGTAATTTTATGAAACTCATACTTCAACATAGAATTTGGAGTCATGATATAAAGTTTACAATTATCTGAAACTATTCTTTAAATTCTAAATCGCAATCTAACTTATATTTCCAGGTTTATGTTTTGAAGCTTTGGTCATGCTTTGTTGCATGATTCGAAAAACAGTTAATCTAAGGCAAGTTTCTTGCGAATTGTGTTAACTATTATTCATCAATCGACTGTTTAGGTTAAAAATAGTTAAAAAATAACCGAAAAAATAATCATGCATCTATGTAAAAATCTCCTTGAGTTACCCGTTATCGCTGTTGTTATTG
>JAKDMR010000428.1 GCA_030452275.1 Candidatus Nitrosocosmicus sp.
AAATAAAATACCAAATATTAAAACTGATCTCTATAAAATATTACAAAGTAATAAAAAAATACTAGCTAACTTAATGGTTTCAATTCCTTCGTAAAAGTATTGTAAATAGACAATGCTTCTTCTTCGCTTTTCGCTCCCACAATCGTGGCGGCTCCACTCGTAAGGAAGCTAATGAGTAGTTGATTTTGAAAAGACACTGTTATACCCAAATTGCCTTTTGATTTCAATATATATCCATTAGATTCGGCGATTTTCAAAATGTTTGACAAATCAACCTCGTTTGTAATTTGGGCGGGGGTAACAGTGTACGTTCTCTTGCCTCGATCTCTTCCGCATAATTCTTCTACCATAATAGACGGTATTTTGATATCTTTTTGTTCAACATGCAATCCGCAGGAGGGACATTCGTCATGTCTATTCATTTGAATTTTATCAAAAACTAAATCATTTAGATCAACGTATAATAATTTATTGACTAATGATGGCTGCTGTCCAATTGCGATTTTTACTGCTTCAGATACCTGAATTCCAGAGACAAGATACAGAATTGACGGATGTACTCCCTCAGTGCTGCATGTTGGCATTTCATCCTCAGACAATTCAGGAAAGATGCATCTAAGACAAGCACTTTGATTTGGGAGGATAGTACAGACCGAACCAACCATTCCAAGAGCTCCAGCATAAATAAAAGGTATGCCTAGTCTTAAGCAAGCATCGTTTAGAGCATATCTAGCATCGATGCTATCCAAAGCATCGATAACTATATCATATCCTTTGATTATTTTTTCAGCGGTAAATTTAGTAACAGAAATAGGAATAGATTCTATTTTAACACTAGGATTCATTTTCTGTAAACGTTCTAAGGCAGCTTCAACTTTTACCTTTCCTATATCCGCATCAGTGTACAAATGTTGTCTGTGAAGATTAGAGATCTCTATTACATCTCTGTCAACTATTCGAATCTCTCCTATTCCCATTCCAACTAACTGAGCTAAAACTGGGTTTCCTATTCCTCCTGCACCGACAACACATATTTTTGTATCTTTGAGTTTTTCCATCCCGACATAACCAATTTCCTCGAGCATAATTTGCCTCGAATATCTTAGCATATCTTGAGGGGTTATTTCAGCTCCACCGGCAACTGCAGGTAGAATATAAATAGAATCACCTTCTTTCAAAACTGAACCCATTCCTGCATTGTTAAAACGCATATTTTTTCCATTAATATAAATATTAATTAATGCTCTAGGCTTTCCATTAATGTCTATAACTCTACGTTTAAAATCATCACCCATAATACCTGATACAATATTGAATGCTTCATCCAAAGTTGAAGCATCAATAGACATTTTTTTTTCTCCTGCACCTTTGTTTAAAACTGATGGAACAACAAATTCTATTGTGGTCAATTTATAATTAACACCGTAATTTTTCGATTTATATCCGTTTGTTCAACGTATCATTGCGGAAACTAGTCTGATATCAGGTTTTACTGAACTAGGAGTAGGAAGAAGATCAGTAATAGATTCAGTAGTTTTAAGTCCGTTACCAGTAACATAACATACTATATTTTCGTCTTTATCGATTTTATTTTCATCTATTAGTTTCTTTAAAACACCTACTGCCACACCACCAGCAGGTTCGGTGAATATTCCTTCGGATTTTGCAAGCAATAAAATGGCATTTTTAATTTCAGAATCAGTAACTTTCTCCCCTATTCCATTATATTGTCTTAGACGTTTTAGTACATATAATCCGTCACCAGGATCCCCTATTGCCAAGCTTTTTGCAACAGTATTAGGTTTTTCTACGGGTATAACTTCATTGGATCTATTCTTATAAGCATCAACAATAGGTGCACACCCATTGGGTTGGGCAGCAATTATCCTTAAATTAGAAATATCAGAAATTAATCCTAGATTCATTATTTCTTCAAATCCTTTACAAATGGCATTTAACATAGCTCCACTTCCTACTGGAATTACTAGTACATCAGGGACGGTCCAATTCAATTGTTCCAATACTTCAAACGCTAGTGTTTTAGAGCCTTCGACGTAGTATGGTCGCATATTTATATTTACAATTCCATAACCATTAGAATCTCCAATTACTGAAGCAATCCTATTAGTATCATCATAGGTACCATCTACTGCTACAAATTTGCCTCCATATGACAAAGCTTGTGCGATTTTAACATCTTCTATGTCAGAGGGTGCGAAAATGTAACAAGGTAAATTTGCCTTTGCTGCATGAGCGGCGGTAGCAGATGCGAGATTTCCAGTAGATGCACAACCCACGGCAGATAAATTCATCTCTTTAGCTTTTGATACTGCAACCCCTGCTGGTCTATCCTTAAAAGAGAAAGTTGGATTTACAGAATCGTTTTTAATATATAAATTTTTAAATCCACCAAGACTATTACCCAAATTATCTGCTTTTTGCAACGGAGTGATCGCACCATTTAAACTGACTATATTTTTCTTCCCTTCTATCGGAAGAATTTCAAAATATCGCCAATAAGTTAAATCTGAACGACTTTCAAATGTATGCTTAGTAATGGCAGTATCTATTTTATATTGGACATCTAATGGTCCAAAACAATCCTCACAGATATATATAAATCTTGGGGAATACTCTTTATTGCATTCTCTACATTTTAGTGCACTTATAATTCCCATTATTTCTAAATACAAAAGAACAATATGA
>JAKDMR010000041.1 GCA_030452275.1 Candidatus Nitrosocosmicus sp.
GCTTGACATAATACCATGGTTGATGAAAGTATAGAACTCGATCTGGTTTCCACTAAGAAAAAAATTTCTCAGCCCCCTTTAAATTTACTTTTTAATCCTTCTTTGATAGAACGCAATGATGTTTGGAAGATAAACATTGTAAAACTCTTAGAGGCCTTACTATCTACTTTAGCTAAATCTTCTTATAAGGACTTACGCGTATGCGGTGTCGCAATCTTAACGTCGACATTGATTCATAGACTTAAGGTAGAATCTATCTTTCGATTAGAAAAAATTGCTAATAAAGATCAACAAGGCGTATCTGATCGAGAAAAGGAAATTAGTGAGAAGGCACCCATCCCGGAGATTTCTAATCTCACATTGCCCTTTAGAAAAGAATCTTCCTACCCCGTATCATTAGAGGATCTGATTTCTATCTTAGAGATTATGATCACTGACCTCACAAATCCTGTTGTAAGAAGACCTAGTTTGAATTTGGAACCTGTTGAAGTGATAGACTTTCAGCATTATTTGATTAAATTTGAAAAAATAATAGATGATTTTGAAAATAGGATAATGACAAGACTACGGGATAAAGGAGAATTGAATTTTAATGAAATGATGATGGGATTAGACAGAATTGATATTGCTAGATATTTCATTGCAATGCTTTATCTTAGCATGAAGGATAAAATAGAAATTATCACTGGATTTACCGACTTGAATAGGGGATTAGAATATCTAGACTCTTCACCACAGACCATGGAAAGCGTTAAAACAACGGACAACGTTGTGGAGTGGATAAAAATTGCTCTCAAAAATGACCTTCAGGAATAATTAGATGACAAAATTACCCACTGATGAAATCGTTGCACGCATAGAGGCAGCGTTATATTCAGCTGGCAGACCCCTTCCCTTAGATGAGATTGTTAAGGCTTCCGGGATAGAATCCCGGGAGAAAGTCAAGCGATTATTAAATGAACTTATTAACAAGACCAAAGTTGCTTTTAAAGCGTTGGAAATAGCTAAACTGGAGGATGGCACCTTTGTATTTCAACTCAAACCCAGTTACGCTCCAATCATCAAGAAGTTTTCTAATAAACCTCAAATTTCTAATTCCGTTATGAAAACGCTATCGTATGTAGCTTATGAACAGCCCGTTACTAGCAAGAGATTAGTAGAAATCAGGGGATCTAAGGTATATTTGCACCTAAAAGAGCTCCAGGATTTGGAGTTTATTAGTCATAAAAGTTCAGGAAGGGTTAAGATATATAACACCACACCAAAATTCAAGAATTATTTTGGTATTAGCGATATTGCGATGCTGAAAAAAAGTTTGCTTATAAATCCTACAGGATTTGCAAAGAAAAACACTTAATTATAGTTTTGCCAAATTTGAACTGTGCGTAAATCTATCGAAAACTTGGGAGGCAGGAAATTAACAGGTGGAAGAATAATTCCCAACCGAACCAGAAGAAAATATGAAGTAGATAGATACCCAAACGAACCAATTGTAGGTGAGACTAAGAATGTAATTCGCAGGGTTCGTGGGAATAATGTTAAAGTAGCTTTTAAGTTTGCCGAATTTGCAAATGTAAATGATAAGGACACCAAAAAAACAACTAAGGTCAAGATAATTCGAGTCACCAAGAATCCTGCAAACAAGGATTATACAAGAAGAGGTGTAGTTACCAAAGGGTCAATCTTAGAGACTGAATTGGGTTTTGCTAGGGTTATTTCGAGACCTGGACAGGATGGTATTGTTAATGCAATCATCATTAAACAATAATATTTTCCTAATTTGGATCTAGTCAAAAGAATAGGAATTTATAAAATATAATTTCAATATCCTTATTGGTAAGGATAGGCATTACAGTTTTTCCAGGCAGTAATTGTGATCGTGATGTTCATCATATACTAAATAATATTCTTCATGTAGATGCTAGATATATCTGGTACAAATCCTCTTTTGATGATTTTGACTGCATAATCATACCGGGTGGATTTACTTATGGGGACAGATTACGAGCCGGTGCTATAGCCGCACATAGCACTATCATGAGTAGGATAATGGAATTAGCAGATGATAATGTTCCAATATTGGGAATATGCAATGGATTTCAAATCCTTGTTGAATCTGGACTACTCCCGGGGGCACTGATTGTCAATGAATCTCTGAATTTTATTTGCAAATGGATGAACGTTGTTGTTACCAATACTGATACTCCTTTTACAAATTTGTATGACAAGAATCAAAAGTTTTCTATACCTATCGCACATGGGGAAGGAAGGTTCATGATTGATGATAAATCGTATAACAAAATTAAAAAAAATAATCAGGTCACCTTAGAATATTGGAAGTATAATCCGAACGGTTCTTTAAACAGCATTGCCGCGATTTGTAACGAAAAAGGAAATGTTATGGGAATGATGCCTCATCCTGAAAGGGGTAGTGACAAAGATTTGATCCCTGTAGGTTATGATCAAAATTCCGTATTGGTATTTAAGTCTATGATTCATTATTTTAAGTAGAACTTAATTAAAAATGGATATCCTCAACATAGAAGAATACAGTTATCTAAAGAAGAAATTACGTAGGGAACCAAATGATTTGGAACAATTTATTATTAGTGCCGAATGGTCAGAACACTGTTCCTATAAATCATCCAAAAAACATCTCAAATTATTACCGATGAAAGGGGATCATGTATTAGTTGGCCCTGGGTATGATGCTGGAATAATCGATGTAGGTAATGGATATGTAGTTACTATTCACATAGAAAGTCACAATCATCCATCGGCCGTGGAGCCGTATGGAGGTGCTGCGACTGGAGTAGGAGGTGTCCTCAGAGACATATTGTCAATGGGTTCTCGGCCAATCGCATTGTATAATGCATTAAGGTTCGGTCAAGTTGACAAAAAGTCTACATTTGATTCAAAGAATAGATGGCTGCTTAAAAACGTCGTTAAAGGCATTGCTGATTACAGTAATTGTATCGGTATTCCGACAGTTGGCGGAGAGATCGAATTCGACAAATCATTTGATAATTATTGTTTGGTGGACGTTGCAGCAATCGGGTATGCAAAACTTGATAATCTCGTTATGAACACAGCAATAAAAGGGGATGCTCTGATTTTGGGCGGAAATGCTACCGGTGTGGATGGAATTCATGGCGCCTCTTTTGCTTCCAAAAACCTTGATGAAGAAAACCGTTCTGCAGTCCAGATTCCCGATCCATTTTTGGAAAAGATGCTCATGGAAGCCACCTTGGAAGCTTTAGAAAATGATTGTATCAAGGCAATGAAAGATCTTGGGGGAGGAGGTTTGTCATGCTGTTTGTCTGAAACCGCAGATAGTTTGAAAAAAGGATTTCTAGTTGATTTGTCAACTATTCCATTAAAACAAAAGAACATGACGGATGAGCAGATCATGATTTCAGAATCTCAGGAGCGCATGCTATATATCGTCTACGAGAAAAAGAAACTCGAATTCTTCAAGATTTTTGATAAATTTAATGTGAATTATTCTGAAATAGGGTATGTTACGAATGATCTAAATCTCTCTGTTATTAGAGAGGGTAGCACGTTGGCTTGCATGCCTGCAAATATAATAGCTCACGCCCCACTATTGGACAGGAAATTTAAACAACCATCCCATCTTAAATCAATCCTAAAATCGTTCAAGGATCCTGAACCTCAAATCCACATTAAAAAAATGGTATTTAAAATGCTGTCTAACCCTTCTATAAGTAGTCGAAAATGGATTTTTGAGCAGTTTGACCATGAAGTTGGAATTAGAACAGTATCAAAACCAGGAGCATCTGATAGTTCAGTTATCAAGCTAGACGATGACAAGTTTCTGAGTTTTAAACTAGATGGCAACTCTAAACATTGTTACTTAGATCCATACCAAGGCATCATGGGGTGTCTGGCTGAATCGCTTAGAAACCTTACTTGTGTAGGAGCCAACCCATTAGGTATAGTGGATCATTTACAGTTTGGCAACCCTGAAAATGAAGAAATTTTTTGGACATTCTTGCAGACAATTAAAGGTATTAGAGATTACTGTACATTCATGAATATACCCGTTGTTGGTGGCAAGGTAAGTTTGTACAATGAAACTAGCTCGGGCCCCATTAAACCCTCCCCTGTCATAGGAATGCTCGGGTTGATTGATTCTAAGAATAAGATAAAGTACCCAAAATATGTCTCAAACCAATCAATATTCATTGTTGGAACAACCAAAGATGAAATGGGTGGATCAGAATATTTTGAATATTGTTTGGATGTTGTGGGTGGAATAGTTCCTCGCGTTGATTTAGAAGAACAAAGAAATATCACTGAGGCTGTTAAAAAATTGATTGATGGCGATCTAATAACCGGAGTTCATGACTGCTCTAAAGGAGGAGTGATTATTTCAATATTGGAAATGGCCATCCATAGCAACCTTGGATTTAGCGTTTCAGTCGACAAGATGCCAAATAATTGCTCTAGAATAGATTATATGCTATTCTCAGAATCTCATAATCGGTTTATTTTTTCAACCGATAACGATGAAAAAGTCATTAAATACTTAAAAAAGAGGAAAATTCCATATGCTAAAATCGGTTCTAGTTCAAGTGATAGAACTTGTATAATTGATCATAAAGGAAAAGCGATTTTCAAATGTTCGCTAGGCAGTATCTCTCAAACCTATCAAAACTCTTTTTCAAATCTGTTTGTGAAATCTATTTAACTTTCTTCCTTTTTTTCAAAAAAGTCTGGTACAAATCAAATCATCTTAAGCATTCTAAATATTAAATAGAAAGAATAACGAAGTTATGTCTTCTAATGGTTCATGAAAATTGTGGCGTGGTCGGCATCTTTTCTTTAGGAGGAGAAAATATAGTACCTTATTTGATAGATTGTCTTCGATCACTTCAGCATAGAGGACAAGAATCATGGGGTATTGCAGTACCAAAGAAATCACCCTTTAAAAAAACTGGATTGGTTTCAGGCTCGGCAAATGAATTTGAAAAATTGATTACAAGGTTTTCTTCTAATATCGGGATCGGCCATGTCAGATATTCCACATTTGGCTCCAGTTCTTTAGAGAATGCTCAACCATTGAAGGTTAAAGATTTATGCATAGCTCACAATGGGACCATTACAAATGCTGAACAGCTTTCTACCATGGTTGGTGGGTGTACTTTTACACCACAAAATATGACAGACACCCTCGTTGCCGCCCAAAGGCTAGTCAGTATTTTGAAAAAAAAGGATGATATGAAGGCCGCCATGGCAATACTCAAAAATGAGATGGTGGGATCTTATTGTTTTACCTTTCTAACGGATTCAAATACGATATATGCTGCAAGAGACCCTAAAGGCTTCAGGCCACTTGTGTTGGGATTACATAAGGATACCAATACTTACATAATCGCATCAGAATCCTGCGCATTGTCGACTGTTGGAGCAATCCTATTAAGAGATATTGAACCAGGTGAGTTGGTAAGAATAGACAAGAATGGTCTCAAATCAGAAAGATTTTCTGAAGCTGTAAATCATGCACATTGTGCTTTCGAATTCACATATTTTGCACATCCAAGTTCAATAATGGAGGGAATAAATATCTATCTTGCAAGGAAAAAGATCGGGGAATATTTAGCGCATAAATTTCCGATTACCGAAGCTGACGTGGTAATTCCAGTACCTGATTCTTCCAGACCCGCGGCCCTAGGATATTCGCTAAAACTTGGATTGCCTTTTGAAGAAGGTTTGTTAAAGGATAGATACAGCAAGAAAGGCTCAATGAGGAGTTTTATTGAGCCCCTGGTAAAAGACAGAAAGGAAATCAATCAAAATATTATGCCAATCAGAGAAATGATAGAGAATAAACACGTCATAATTGTGGATGATAGTATAGTAAGGGGTACGAGTTCCAAAGCAATAATTGAATCGGTCAAACAAGCAGGAGCAAGAAAAATATCCATGGTTGTTACGTATCCACCGATAAGTTATCCATGTTATGCCGGAATTGATTTTCCATCTCAGGAAGAGTTGATTGCTTTTCAGGTCGCAAAGAATGAAGTAGATTTAGATATTATTGGTAACAAAGTCGCTAGAATCATAGGGGCCGACGAAGTTTGTTATAATGATAATGTGAATCTCGCAAAAGGAATAGGTTTGGAAAAGAGTGAATTATGCTTTTCTTGTTCATCTGGAGACTATACACCACTTGGAATAAAACCAGATTTTGGTTCTCGGTACCAAATTAATGATAAAATATTTATAGATTAGAATTTAAATCCCTACTTCCTAGTATAATCATATTGAGTTTAGAAGAGCTCCGCGAAAAGGCATTTTTTCAAAATTCAATCGATATATGGATAATGTTGTGTGAGGAAAAGAAATGGGATTATTCTGATATAAAAAATTACCTAAACTTCATAGATTACCTATTTTCAAATGGGATAAAAATACAACGTTTTCCGCTTTGTATCAAGGAGTCAGGAGGAATGTTTGAAAGAGGAAAAGACAAGACGAGCTTTTTAGAAAGGCTTTCAAAAGTGCAATCTGACAATGCTTCCGCATTCACTATCAAGCTTACACAATCAACCATTGCTACAATGAGAAGCTTTGCGGTATAGTCTTTCAAAGGTTAGATTTTGGTGGTCCAAAATGTAGATTTTTGGATTCTCCACGAATAATAATCTGTAACAATTTTGTTATTGTAGATACTTTTTTTGGTTTCTTCAACTTGTTCTGGATTCATCCACACGCATCGATCAGAACCTAATTTCATATCCAACTCAAGATAATTCGTAATTATGCAAACGAAAACTGATTCGATAATATGTACTCCTTTTGCGTTGTCGATATGCGAATAAATACCCAAAATGTCAATGGGTTCTACGCAGAGTGTTGTAAGCTGCAGAATGGACCTACGTAAGGCTTCTTCAGCTAATTCTCCACACCTTATAAAATCACCAGGAAGAATCAAAGTATTCTTATTCGCAGGCTCTCGGTTCCGTAGAAAAAGTATTTCATTATGACTATTATTGCATATAGCCGTGACCCGATTGAAAGGTTGTATGGTGCAATCTTTGTTCTTCATGAGGAGAATTATCTGGTTAAGGTAAATCCATAAAACAGACTCACAACGAAAAGTTTGATTTCAGTTCCTTTTTTGTAACGTTATCTACCCATAGGAACTTTCTTTGAAGCGTGCTTGTATACATTTTGTTCCAATCCAATCCGACAACATTCATCCAAGAGCGAAACACTCTGGGGTCTATATAATTTCGTAAAGAAGTTCCTAAATTATATTCTCTTGTTTCTTTCTGTAGCTTTACTTGGAAATCTAGCTTTTGTACTCTTTCAACCAATCTATCTTTCTGATTTTCAGTTTTCCATTTCTTGTCCCTCAAGTCTGCCTTTAGGCTGTTAATAATCTCCATTTTCTTTTTCATAGAATCTTCATATTTTGCAATTGCTGCAATACTTGCAGGATTTTTTGGATCGACTCCCTTCTTATGGTTGCATGTTATTGCAGCTTGCAAGTTCGCATACTTCGCAACATACAACTTTTCAAATTCCGTAGATTCAGGTTTTACTACGATTGGAGGGTTTCTAAGTGATTTCTTCACAATGTTTGTAGCAATAAAAGTTCTAAAAACTTTTGCAGTTAGCCCGGGTACATTTTTTGGATCTATGTTCCTCAAAAATGTATTTACTTTCATTGAGTTTATGTTATCAAAAATAGGATCTGTTTCTTTCTTATTTTTCGTAAAGAGACTCAAATTGCTAAATAATTGTAATTTGTCATCGGAATCAATCAAGATAGATTTTTGCCAAGGGACACTATCCTTTCCGAGGAAACTAAACTCCAATACTTTATTTTTCTCGTCGACTTGTTTGAATTTTAAGTGTTCCTTTCTGAGTGTTGTTGCACCAACTGTGTCTGCTTCATCAGGATCCTTCTCATCGCCAACCCTCATTGCAATTTTTATGATTAGGTAACATACTGTGGCAATTTTTCTCTGGTCACGATCTTTTGACACCATTTTCTTCACAATCTCCCGTTCTATCTTTTCCATATATTTTTCGAGGTTTTGAGCTTTGTCGTATTTGGCTTTGTCATAATTCTGACGGATTAAAGAAGAATCATGTAACCAAACATATTTTCTTTTTCCAGTCAGCGTCTCTATCCACGATGCTAACCAAGTAGAGCTGTGATCATGAATTATTTTTTGCCATGGCCCTTCAGGAACAGCTGACTCTTCTCCAAGATTTAGTATGACATCTCCAGCTTTGACACGAGGTTTCCACCTACCTCTTAATGGGTGTTGTCCCCGGCCCATAAACAAGCCTGGAGGCTCAACCAACCAATTTGCCACTTCTACCTCGATGTCGTCCACTATTGCCTTCCCGTAATAATTTCTTAATTTTTCCTTCTCCTTTTTTTTCTCCAAGGTTCTTTTTTTTCTTTCCTCTCGTGACAGATTCTTCCATGCGATTTTGTCTCTTTCCTTCGTAATCTTTTCCCTATCAACATAAGTCATGAATTCTCTCAGGTCTAATTGCCCAATTTCGTGTAGAGTCTTTTGAATATCTGTTGGTAGCAATTTCTTAAAATCTGTCAAGAAATTTTGCTGGAAGACAAGATCCTGAACATAATGTGTGTCCTTCTTCTTTGCCCACGCATAGATTAATTCTTCTTGATCCTTATTTAGTGTGTAATTCTGCTTATCGATTTTAAATGGTAAGTTCTTGGCATTGTACTCAGGAGGAAAGCATACACCGTTATGATGAAGCGTAACCCATTTTTGGTTGCCATTATTTCCCCGATTTTGATCATATTTATCATCAGAAGCAATCGAAATGGAAGACAATTTATATAAAATTATTTTGATTTAGAATATAAAACTATTCTCTAAGAAAAAGCCCATTTTTCGGCGGCCATGATGTGTATTTAATTACTAAATACCACTTTTGATTGTGAATTTATTCTAGAGTTATAACTTCGTATTAAGGGTTGTCCAAACCTCATCATCAAGCTGCCTTGCCCATATTTTCATTCAAAATTGGGTAGTTATGCCTGATTTATTCCTGTAACTAATCCCGAACTCGGTTAGTTTTTGAATTTTTGTCTCATTGAAAACAGTTCCGTCTACACAAACTAGCTTGTCATTTATACAACAACTCGAACAAATTCCAATCCCACATTTCATATATCTTTCTATGCTTGCCTCGATGTGAACACCATTCGTTTTCGCTAGATCGTATGCTTTTTTCATCATCATTTCTGGTCCACAAGTGTAAATGATATCAGTATCATTATGAATCGAGAGAAAATCTCTCAAAATGTCAGTAGGGTATCCCTTTGTGCCAAGGGAACCATCTTCCGTCGTGATAAACAAGTCAATTTTTCCCCCCTCAGCCCATTCAGATATTATTTGAGTAAAAAATAGTTCAGATCTAGTCTTGGCTCCTATAATGAATGTAAAATTACATTGATGTCTCTTAATGGAATAAAGTAGCCTTACTAGAGGGACTAGTCCAGTGCCGCCACCCAAAAAAATAATATTCTTATGGGATGTGTCAAATGAAAAAGAATTTCCGTAAGGTCCGCGAATTCCAATTTTTTCCCCCTTGCCTTTGTTAAACAATGAGGTAGAGCCGTAGCCCTTCTTTCTTATTGTAATAGCAGCGTGGTTTTTCTTGTCGCTTATCATTACGCTGAGGGGTAGTTCTTCTTTCCTAGGTATCCAAACCATTAAAAATTGCCCAGGTTTTGACTCACTCCCAAGAATGTCTTTAAAGACAAAGGTCTTGACCGTGGGAGATTCTATTACGACATCTTCAATTTCTACCATTCTCATCAATTTTTTATCTGTGGACAATTCCAATAATCTCCTTTATATCGCTTATACTACTAACCTCTAAGTGGGCGCGCAAATCCCTAAGAATCCTCCCAATCGAGTATATTCCTTTCAACCCTATCAAACTACCTATCTGAACTGCCGAAGCTCCTGCCATCATATATTCTACTATATCAGAGTGTCTCATTATGCCACCACAACCAATAATGGGAATTCTTAGACTCTTACTCAATTCATAGACACATCGAACTCCAAGAGGCATTATAGCGCTTCCAGACAGACCGCCGATCTTATTTTCCAAGACAGGGCATCGAGTTTCAATGTCTATCTTCATTGCTCTTAGAGTATTGATAGCTGTAATTCCATCTGCTCCTGCACTTTCAGCTACCTTAGCAACTTCTATGATGTCTGACTTACCTAACCCTACCTTGACAAAAAGTGGCTTACCTGTATCCTTCTTAATTAACTTGATAATATCATAGACCAAATTAAGATCATCACCAATTTCCATTCCCATTTTTTCTACATGAGGACAAGATAGATTTAGTTCAAATCCCAAAATTTTGAGATTACTAAATTTTCTGACGATGTCGGAGAATTCATCCTTATCAGACCCTACCAAACTTACAAGTAATGGTCCGCTATTTTTGGAAATTTCCTTTGAGAACGACTCTGCTCCAGGATTTGCTAATCCGACTGCATTGATGTAACTCATAGTACCTACATTGACAATGGTAGGATTTCTGTAACCTTCACGAGGCAATAGACTGATTGATTTACTTACTATAGCCCCAGCACCGATTTTATACAACCTATTAAAAATACTTTGGGACAGCCCCAAAATACCCGAGGCTACGATCACTGGATTTCTTAAATTTAAACCTGCAATATTTATAGGTATATCATAATCCAATTCGATATAAAAAAATCTTGTTTTACATTTATTAAAAGTCTATCGGAAATTCCTGATTTTGAATAAGCAATATTGCTATGGCCACAAAAACAAGGGTATCTAATCAAACTATAGAAAACACTTTATTCACGAACCATTCTAGGATACACTTGGAAATAATGGAGCCATTGAAATCCTTTCCACCTTATTCAATACATTTTAATCAGACCTACATTTGATCAATGCGGCAAAATAATGAGTAATAATAGGATAAATAATTCATCACTAGTCGAATGAGGATATTATAATATTATTTTGATATAATAGATATCTTGCGTAATGTCCAAACAACCTTTATGAAAAGATGTGAGT
>JAKDMR010000042.1 GCA_030452275.1 Candidatus Nitrosocosmicus sp.
CAAGAACTGAAAAATGCAGTCCCTTTTACCTTTTATCTTTTATAACTTGAACATATTATACGTAGTATATAGTCACAATCTGGTGATCGGATTGAATTTTATTATCGGTAGTAGGAAAATTTTGTTTTTTAAGAAAAGTTAGCCTGTGTCACTTGAGACACAAACATTTAATTAATTTACCTTAATATATCTATATACGGTTACACTTATAAATACATCAAACGTCAGTCAACATATTCAACCTCATTTGTAAGTCATATGGTTTGATTTTTCTTCCTGTATTATCTTTAAAGTAATTTGGGGATTGCGATATACTCCCATCTTTTCATAAAAGTTGTTTGGACATTACGCAAGAGATCTATTATACCATCTGAATCTCTGAGTTGCCACGAACTACAATGTGACTCTTACCTATGCAATACAAAAAATAAGGCAGCCTGATAGTAAATTGCTTAATCAGAACTTCGTTTTAACAAATAAATAATAATTATGCGCACAAACAATGTTTATTTTGATATTTTTGCGAAAACACCTCAATGAGGATGAAAAAAGAGAAACTAGGCAATTAAATGAAAATATCGAATCAATCATTAAATCAATTGAAGAAATTAGTGATGAGCAGAGAGACATAGTTAAGAAATTTAAAATCGATATGGAATTATTCGCTTCAGAGAGATCACTTGAGAGTTGCCTACAAACTCTCAACCAGTCGATGCAGTTGGCTAATATCAGGGAACAATTGGTGGAAACCTACAAACAATACTGCCAGTTGTTAGAACATGAATTAAGAAAGGCTTTGGACAAGAAATCTTAGAATCTAGAACCACCGCCTAAGAATAATCACGTGAGATTATGACAAGTATTATCTATAAGGTTAGGAATGTATGATATTCTTTTAATTAAACAAAATCCGATTTTTGATCGATCCCAATCCCTCAATAGAAATCTCAACTATGTCGTCATGTTTCAGATATCTAGGCTCTTTCATCGACATAGCTACTCCGGCAGGAGTACCAGTAGATATGATATCCCCGGGTTCGATTGTTATGAGATCACTCAAAGATGATATTATTTTCTTAATCGGAATAACCATATTGCTACTCGACGAATTTTGTCTTAATTCTCCATTTACTTTGGTGGTAATGCGTAGTTTTTGAGGATCTTGAATCTCATCCTTCGTCGTTATCCAAGGACCACAGGGAGCAAATGTATCAATACTTTTTCCTCGTGTGAACTGTTTATCCCTAAACTGGATATCTCGAGCAGAAACATCATGGAATATCATGTAACCAAAGACGGCATCTAATGAATCTTCTTCAGAAATTTTCTTGACTTGTTTTCCGATAATGACCGCTATTTCGGCTTCATAGTCCAATCGCTTCACATAGGATGGAGAAATGACATTTCCGTGAGGCGAATTTAACGCCGTTCTGGGCTTTAAGAATATAACAGGTTCTTCAGAAGGAGTTAATCCCGCATCTCGAGCGTGATCATAGTAATTAAATGCTAAACAAATAATTTTAGGAGGATTGGGAAGTGGGGCCAGCAAATCGACCTCGCTTATTGGCAAATCATAAGTAAGTTTAGCTCCAATAGAATTTACTTCTGACAGCCAACCTCCAAACAAGAATTCTTTAATTCGTGGTGGGATAGGGACTCCGGTCTTTTCCTGTATCTGTTCCTTAGTAATAATTTTTTTCCCATCTTCTGAGATAATTCCATATGTCTCTACAGAATTTTTCAATCTAATCCGTGCTATTTTCATTTTTTCATTTCACCTATGTGTAAATATTGCAGTAGATTTATCATCAATTTTGCAGAATCCATATCTAACAAATTGAACGACAGTTCCAAGCTCAAGCTTTGATATATAGGATTCGGCTAATCCGCAATCCTCTATTAAATTATTTTCATTGTATTTGTCTCCAGCGTACAGGGGTAATGGTCTTAAGATCCTATAATTTTGGGAGTCGGATTGAGAGACCCACTGAACCTTCGGGATACTATGAGAAACTTCATTTCCCCTATTTTTTGCATTAATAACAATACCAGAAACATTTCCACCGTTTTTATCATTGATGAGAATTTTTTCAATTGACAAAATTTCTATGTTGCATAAGTCCATTAATCTTAATGTATCTCCGATTTTTAGTTTAATTGCATCATCGTTAGATATATAAATTATATTTCCTACCCGCACCGGTCTCTTGCCCATGTCAAGAGTAGGATGATTTCTTATCTCAACTATATCAATGTCAAGTAAATCTATGTTCACTCTGACTGGACTCTTAACAAAGAAGAGCCTGCGCGCTTTATGGTCCAGCATTTTCCTATTAAATGATTCCAGTATTTCCATTGAGGGTTTCGTTTCGGATAGTGTAATGCTAAGAGAAAGAACAAATTTCCTTATTGCCTCAGGCAGTATTCCCCGTCTCCTTAATCCCATAAGTGTAGGCAGTCGGGGATCATCCCAATTCTTTATTATTCCCTTTTCAATCAAGGGTGTAATTTTCCTCTTAGAAACCGGAATGCCTTCAAATTCCAACCTAGAGAATTCAATTAGCTTTGGTTTCCCTAAAGACAAGTTATCCAAGATGGAGAAATACAGTTCATTTCGTAATTCGTATTCTTTCGTCCTAAGGGCATGAGTAACACCGTCAATGCTATCTTCTATGGGAGCTGCAAAATCGTACGTGGGCCATAATGAATATTTTGATCCGACTTTTGGGTGAAGACCATCTTTTATGACCCTAAAAAGAGTTGGATCCCGCATTGCGGTGTTTAGACTGGACATATTTCCTCTGTACCTAACGATTGCTTGATTCTGATTATAATTTCCAGAGATCATACTTTCAAATTCAGACAGGTTATTTTCGATCGAATTGTTCGTACATTCGCACGCCTTTGCATTTAGGCGATTGCTCTTTATAACTTCTGATGAACATGAACAAACATAAGCAAAATTTCTTTTAATTAACTCCTTACCATATTCATAAATCTTAGGAATATCATCAGAGGTATTTTTAACCTCATCCGGTTTTACTTCAAGCCAATCAAGACCTTCTTTTATAGCACTGTAATATTCAATTTTTTCTTTTTGAGGATTAGTATCATCATATCGCAAGATCAATTTTCCTCCATATTTCCTAGCATATTCTTCGTCAATTACAGCGGCTTTAGCATGACCGATATGAGGATAGCCATTGGGTTCGGGTGGAAATCTAGTTACTACTTTACCATGTACTGCTCCGTCCAGATTTGGAAGTTCAAATTCGATATCTTTGCCGGTTGTTGCTTTTTTCTTTTTGTTTTCTGGATCATTTTGAGCCTTATCGTTTTCCCCATCGTCACTTTTGAGTTCCTTTAAATAATGATTATTTTCCAAAGTAATTGAGTCATAGAGTGTCTTTTTTTCATCAACTGATAGCCCATTTAGTTTACTAATAATTCCTTTTATTTCTGGAACCAATTCTTTTACATTTATATTTTCTCCAAGGTTTTTTGAAATTGAAAAAATCTTTGAAATTACAACATCAACTCTTGTTATGTTGTTAAACTCAATTGCATTTTTCAATGCTATTAATTTAACAGTATTGACAAATTTCTCATCAGCAGTCAATTTGAATTACAAACTCCGTTCTACAATGTATTCTGCAGAATTTTCTAATGAAATTAAGGCAGGAGACCGGTCATAGCTTTTCAATGCATTAAATGCTTCCTCAGCGAATCTGTTTGCAATATCACGAACTTCTTTATCGACTCTAATTTCAGCGATTTTTCTTACCATTCCCGCGATCTCAGAATCCTTAGCATGCTTACTGCCAAAGAGTTGTTTTAATGAATCCCCATCTGTAGAATTCAGATGCTGAAAAGCCAATAAGATAGGCAGAGTTTTTTTCCCTTCCCGGATATCATTTCCAACAAATTTACCCGTTATTTTTGAATCTCCATGAATTCCAATTAGATCATCAATTAGTTGGAATGCGATACCGATCTTTTCCCCGTAGCCAGACATATTTTCCAAGTCTTTTTCAGTAAAATCAGGTGAAGATAGAGTGCCCAATTCGCACGAAACCCTAAACAGGGCGGCAGTTTTTTTCTCAATCATCTTAATATATGAATCTGTTGACGAAAACTCGTCGTCCTGAGCCATTTGTATATCCATGGCTTGCCCCTCGCAAACATCCGTGCAAGAAGTGGACAGCAACTCAACCATCCTCAACAGAACGGACTCATCGATTCCAACCTTCTTTCCATAAATAGAGATCACCTGAAATGCTTTTGAAAAAAGGACATCTCCGGCCAAGATTGCCAGAGGAATTCCAAATTGCCGATGTACTGATGCCACGTTATGTCTAATGTTATCATTATCCATGATGTCGTCGTGAACCAATGTAAAATTATGAATCAATTCTACAGAAGCAGCAGCAGGCAACGCAGATTGTAAAGTCCCATTAAGAAGTTCGCTTGACTTAATAGTCATAAAAGGCCTCAGCCTCTTACCACCACTCTTAATGTAGTGCAACGAAGCCGTATACAAACCAAAAGGCTCGCCGGAAATATTATCGAGAATAAATTGATTTAATTTAGAAGCAATAAAATTGATTTCATTTTTTATGTCTTCTGAACTCATAACTATTCAACATACTTGCTAATTTATCTTTCAATATATATCTTGTATTCACCAAGGAATCAATGTCAGATGAACCTAACAAAAACATCGTACTCCTCAGTTGTGCTAAAATCAATTGTGTAAATCTGTCTAAATCATCTTCGGATTCTGCAGCCATTCTTAAGAATGGAAATGCCATTGCACACATTTTAGCTCCGAGCATCAAACACTTGGCTATTTCGAGGCCGTTGCGAAGTCCGCCCGAGGCAATCACAGGGACCTCTATGGACCTTGATACCATTAACACACTCAAAGCAGTTGGAATGCCCCAGTCCCAAAAAAGGCTACCCAAATTAGATTTAATGTAACTGTTTGCATTATCTGCTCTTATTTTTTCAATTCCAGCCCAGCTAGTACCACCCGAACCTGCAACGTTGATAGCCTTGACACCCGCACCCTGAAGTTTGAAGGCAACCTCAGGCGAAACTCCAGAGCCTACTTCTTTGACTATGATTGGAATCTCTAATTCAATTGCTAATGAACCTATTTTTTGTAGAACTCCCTTAAAATGTGGCTCCCCTTCGGGTTGAATCAATTCTTGAAGTGGGTTCAAATGAATGGCTAATGCATCCGCATCAATCATTTTTATGATTTTTTTGACGTCATCTTTTGACAGTCCTTCAGCAAGTTGAGCCCCACCTATATTTGCAATCAAAAAAGCATTTGGGGCAACGCTACGAGCTATAGCATAACTCTGAATCAGCTTGTCACTTTTTAGCCCAGCCCTTTGACTTCCAAGCCCCATCGCTAATCCATATTTCTCAGCTATTTGACCAAGTCTTTTGTTTATTATTAATGCTTCGTCAGTACCGCCAGTCATAGAATCAATTATAATGGGAGCAGAAAAGCTTCTGCCTAGAAAAACAGTATTCAATTTTATATCCTCTATATTGACTTCAGGCAGGGCATTGTGGATCAAATAAACATCCTCCAAAAGAGTTGTAGTTTCTTTGCCCTGAACCTCTTCTTTCAGAGGAATGTTAATGCCTTCTTTTTTTCTCTTCTTTATCAGTTCAATTTGTTTTTCTGAGAGGGAATGGTCATGGCTATCCATGCTTAACTCCCTCCCAGAGATTTAAATGGATCATTCTTGTGCTAACTCCCAGAACCCATTCTTATACATGTGCCGATGTATTCACGATCGTGAATAATATCTAATATTCTTTCTGGATGGAAACCATTAATCAAATATGCGGGTGTACCTGATTTTGCAATTTGAGTAGATTCAGTTATTTTCCGTTTCATTCCTCCGGTAACATCAAAAGAAGAGACAAAGTGTTCTTTTTTTATATCATCTTCCAAAAAAATATTGCTAATATCTGTCCTGTCCACTCGAATTTCCCGGACTATTTCCCCCTTCCCTATATCATTGTATAATCCATCTACGTTGGTGGTAAAAATAGAGAACTTGGGGTGCAATTCTTTGCACAACATAGACATTATCGTGTCGCCAGAAAGAATTGAAAAGTTATTTTCAGATGTATGTATTACATCTCCAAATGTAACTGGTATGAGATCATTCCCAATTGTCATATCAAGAATATTATGTATTCTCACGGGGTCCGCCACTCCGTTGAAAACGAAGGTGGATGGTTGGATCGAATAAGGTTTTAAGTTTGACTCTATTAATTTATTGATAATTATTTGATTTAATTTGATCATTGATTCATGGACTACGGATACACCTAGATCCGAATATGGGTACGGCTTAGTGTGCATATCATATTTTACAGACCAATAGTGACCGAAAGAACCACCACCGTGAACAATGATAACCTTAAAATTTTTCTTGATCTCACTTAGCACCTCTAATATTTTATCGATCCCCCCGTAGTTCGGGGTTAAAGGTTTTTCTTTGAAAGTGACTACAGATCCACCCAATTTAATGACTACTAAATTACTACTTATCAAGGCGTACGAGATTAGTGAAATATTAAGACATTATTAATTGTGTGATTCTACAGAGTTTTTTGAATCTTGAAAGGAAGGTCAAATCTGTTTAGATGGCTTGTCATTGCAAGCGGTCCTCAGACCCTTAGAACCAATCTTTGCAAAGAAATATTTCAAATTTAATAAATCTAATCTTTTTAGAATATTCTTGATGACTAAAACATCATCCTTATGTAGTAGAGACACGACTGAGCCGCCACCTCCCGCCCCAGTAATTTTTGATCCCAGCGACCCCTCAGAATTACAAATATTGATAATCTTATCTAATATTGGATTAGACAAGGACAGGTTGGCTAACAATTCGTGATTTCGATTTAAAAGTTCACCGATATTTCCAATTTCTCTATGCTCAAGACAGCTTAGAACTTGATCGTAAATATTACTATACTTGTTACATAGATTCTTAAAATCATTAGGACGATTATTTTTGATTTCAGATACCCTTTCTATCATAGAAAATGTATCATGAGCAACTCCACTATCTATTATCAATAACCTGTAATCACTAAAATCTGCTGAGATCTTTTTAAAACCATTCAATCTATCGAATCGCCCCAACCCTCCAAAAGTGCAAATACTACAATCTGCTCCCGAAGTATCTCTATTGAGTATTTTCTCCGCGTTAATAGATTCAGAACAGATCTTATCCTTATTTGCTTTGTTATCTATTGAATGGTAAAGAGCAGCTGTTAGGGCAACACAAAAGGCTGAAGAGGACCCAAGTCCTCCTCCTAGTGGAATTTCAGAGTCTAAATGAATAAACATGCTAGACTTTGACCTCATATCAATGCCAATATGAGTCATCAGATATTTGATAACGCTATACAGCTTTTTGATAATTTCATGATATGTGTCTTCTTGTCCTAGTGGGAAGGTAAGCACCGAATTTTGTATGGTGGCCTTAAAACCCAAGTTTGATTCAATTGTGATTTCATCGACTGTAGGTGGAGAGAAATTTACTTTTACATTAAAGAATTTATCTATTGATGCGATTAGCGATGGATATCCATAAACCACAAAGTGCTCTCCAAAGAGGATCACCTTTCCTGGAGCTATTGTTACTATCCGGCGGCGTTTAAAGGTGTTAGTATTTGAATCCAATCAAACTCCCCTTCCCTCTCTTCCTCAAACCATCTAAAGCATTAGAATCGATGAATAACCGACGACTGAGGACTTTTTGCCGTCAATATCTCCACTTGTCAGATGCTTTAATAAGATAACATCAAAATTTCCGAATAATTTTGAAAATTCTATAGTAGTGGCTACACAACCGTATCCACAAATATATTGAAAATAGTATTTTAAGGTATTGTAAAAAGATTCGACGTCCATCTTTGAAATCTCCGCAATCAGTTTTTTGTCAATGGCATAGCACTCCTCATAACCAAGATAATGGGTAAAGTTAGTGGTAGAAATTAGTACAACTTTTTCATCTTGTGGTATAATACTTGCTAATAGCTTTGCCAATTGTATACAAGTTTTTTTGTCCTGTTTTCTCTGAAGTATAGGTAAAAATCTGAAATTATTCTTTTTTAGCACTTGAATGAATGGCAACTGTGTTTCAATTGTGTAATCAATATCGAATGAAAATGAATCTATCTCTAAAAAGCCGGCACTACTTTTCCTTATCAAATTATTCGCCATTGTCTCGTTAATTTGTGCTGGGCCTAAAGGAGTATTCCATGTACCATGCTCCAACACGGAAATGCCAGGACTAGTTCCACGGTGATCGGAAGATAGTATTATGAAATTTTGACATTGTATCTTGTCTATTAGGTAGTAAGTGAACGCAGACACATAACCAGAGTAATCGTATGATCCATGTGGAACTATAAAACTCAGAATCTTTTTATTTTGGATGTACTCATTTACCATTTGTAGGAACTTGATATCCTCAGAAGAGGAATTTAAAAGTGAAAAAAAGCTTTGAATCGAAGCAATCAATTTCCCATAATCTTTAGGATAAAAAACGTCACTAAAGTTATGTTCACGTGCCAATACTTTATTAAATCAATTCTTCAACCAATTTTGCCTCGAAATCATCTATTGTCATTGGCATTTCAGAATCAGATTTTATCTTTCCTTGTTTTTTGAGGACTTCTTTTGTCAAAAGCCAATAAACCGTAGCAAGAGCTTTTCTACCCCTATTATTCGATGGAATTACCAAATCAACTTTAGATGTAATATTATCACTATTTGATAAAGCGATTACAGGGACCCCGGCTCTTGTTGCTTCCAATACCGCCTGCTCATCTGCCTGGGGATCTGTTACTATTACTATTTCGGGCTCCAAATATTTTGGTAATGAAGGATTTGTAAATGTACCAGGCATAAATCTTCCAAATATTCCACGAGCGCCTGTTAGTTCACAAAATTTTTCGATTGGTGTCTTTCCGTACTCTCTTGCAGACGTTACTGCAACATTTGCAATATTAGTTCTACCGATAAATTTGGCGGCAACGTCGATTCTGGCAAGGGTTTTACTTATGTCAAGGATATACAATCCTTCTGGATTAGCACGAGTTATGAATGATGTCATAAATTTAGTCTTAATAGGAGTTCCCACCCTGATTCCGGTCGATAATATCATTTTCTCGAGGTTATTGGGATCTTCCAACGATTCTGATTGTTCTGCCATGTCAGATGAATTCGTCGGCTCCTCCCCGCTTATACTTGTTTGTTCAATTTGATCAGAATTTCCAGAAATTTCATTAGTTTCTTCTGGGTCACTAGTAATATTTTTTGAATCTTCGTCCTCAGTTTTGGATGTAGCATCATTAACAGTTTTATCTAGATTTTCATTGTTAGAATTATTAGGAGAATCCAATTCATCAGTATTCATATTCATGGTATATTGCTCCATTTAGCCATTCCTTCTATTAAACCATACTCTGAAACTCTTAATAATTCATTTAATTTGGATATTCTTTCGCCGCCTACTACGCCGGTTTTTATCATTACTGAGTTCGTAGCGATAGAAATGTGGGAAATATGATTGTCAACTGATTCACCTGACCTATGAGAAGTAATGACTTTGATGTTGTTGTTGTTGCATTCTTGTGCAAATAACATCGCATCGTATAAAGTGCCTGCTTGATTTACCTTCAAAATTGCTCCAGAACAAGCCTTTTTTTCCGCAGCAATCCTGGCTCTATTTGTATTTGTAACTAGCAAATCATCACCCGTAACAAGGCACCCAGGATTACTTCTAGTGATAATGGACATGTTCTCAAAATCCTCTTCATGCAATGGGTCTTCAGCATATACGAGGTTGTAATCACGGATCAATTTGTTGGCGTACTCTATTTGTTCCTCTGTTGTTCTTACGATTCCCTCGCGTTGATAATCATATACCTTTTTGCTATTATCCCATAAGGAAGAACTTGCAAAGTCTATACCCATTCTGATCTCTTTCTTTGGATCATATCCACAATGAATAATTGCGGTTTCTACCAACTCAATGGCACGATCATTTACAATAGCAGGTGCCCATCCTCCTTCATCTCCCTTTCCATATGTAAATTTATTGTCGATTTTTTCGATGCTTTTTTTCACCTCCTTATGAATTTGTGAATTCAAGGAAATTGCTTCAGAGATCGATAGTGATTTGACAGGGCAAATTAAGAATTCCTGCAGGTCAGGGGTCCCGGGTCCAGCATGAGCACCTCCTCCTAGTACATTGCCCAGAGGGTACGGGAAACTAATCTTTTCTAATTTAGGATTCAAGACTTTATAGAATGGAACGTTCATGGTCTTTGAAGCTGAATCTACACTTGCTATGGAAAGAGCGTAAGCCACTGATCCTCCAATACTTGAATAATTATCAGAATGGTCAATTGTCTTAATCGCATTATGCAGACTTTTTAGGTCTGAGCTGTCAATCCCAATAAATTTATTTTTTATGCCTTTAAAATTTTTAAGTGTTAATTCTGGATCGTTTTGGACAAAGCTTTGTGCCTCATACATCCCAACACTAGCACCTGATGGAGCACAAGCCCTACCTTGATATTTGTTGTCAGACCTTACATCAATTTCGATAGATTTATCTCCTCGGCTGTTGAAAACTAGCCTTCCCTCGATTGAAGTGATTTCAGGCAATGTCTATAATTCCATCTCAGATTGTATCTCCGCTCGTCGTTTCCTCAAAGCTTCATAATAGGGGATGACTTGATAAATGGTCTCTACGCTCGAAACGAACATCCTTCTACAACAATATCGCGTAATTTTCAAAGAATCCATAATTTTATTTGGTTCCTCTCCTTGTTTTAACTGGGTTAAATATTCATTATAGATATTAGCTATTAGTTTTCCACATGTAAAGCATCTTACTGGAACAAGCATGCTATAAAAAAATGAACTCCATAATAAAAATCATTCAAAATGGTATTATAGATCTCTTGCGTAATTAGTCAAAAGAGCTTTATTTCTGTCTAGCGTATGTAA